>JBGCFJ010001175.1:0-4764 GCA_045106885.1 Saprospiraceae bacterium | reverse complement strand
TCCTGTATCTTCAATCGACCAAAGCAGCATCTCTAAGTACTTTTTCGACAAATTCAATAGATTTTTCAACGATTTTGGCAATTTCGGCAACAGCATGTCCTTGGCTATAGAGGTGTATAATTTTTAGGGCGAGTTGAATGCCAATGGTTTCGCCTTCCGCCTTTCCTTTTTCTAAACCAATAGCTTCACCTTTTTCTAAACCAATGGCTTCACCTTTTTCTAAACCAATAACTTCACCTTTTTCTAAACCAATAGCTTCACCTTCTTCTAACCCTTCCTTTTTCGCCGTATCAACCACATTATTTAAATCCCAAAGATGTTTTAAACTCTGTTGATAAGCAGCCCTTTCTTTTGGGCCAAAATTAGCAACTTCTGATATATCAAATAATTTAATAAATATAGTTTCTTGTAAGGCAGGTGGAATATCATCTAAACTGGGTAAATTTTTAAAAACCCAAAGCCATCTTTCATAATGACTTTTACAGTCGGCTAATGTTTTGGTAAACTTAGGTAATTCCAAATAGATAAAGTGGAGTTTATCATAAAAAACTTGACAATCTTGGTCTTTCAATTGGACATGGTGGTGTAATTCATTTTTCTTGGTTAGTTCATCCTGAAAGACAAAATTTAAAATGCCAATAGTAAATATGGGATTTAATTCATAATTCCAATCTACACCGTCCGATTTTCCTTTTTTTGCCATTTGCTGTATTGGAAAAGAGGCATAATAAATACTTCTATCTTTGAAAAAATCTTGTCTAGCTTTTTGTAGTTCGACAATAAAATGTTCTCCTTTGTCGGAAATACAGAATAAGTCAAAGATGGCTTTGCGATTCTCAATACTTTTACCCAAATGCTCATTTTTGGAAAAGTGCAAATCTTGAATGGTATATTCTTTAGGCAAGACTTCATTGAGAAAATCCATTAAAATATCCTTATTGGCTTCTTCGCCAAAGACACGTTTGAAACCAAAGTCGGTAAATAAATTAATGTATTTTCCAGAAATATCCATAAGATGCTTTTTACAAAAATAGTATCTTATTGACTTATATCCAAAGCAATGTTGGGCTATTCTAGTTTTTTCCAATGTGCAAGGTCGAGAAAGTGGGTAATGCCTAGCGAGAAATGAAAGACAAATATGAATTATACCAAGAAGCAGGCGTATTAGAATATTGGGTGGTCAATCCAGTGCATCATTTGACTTTTGCTTATCATTTAGATGTGGCTACGCATAAATTTGTGCCTACTTTACCTGTATTGACGGATGAAGACTTTTTGGAAAGTAAAGTTTTTGAAGGTTTAAAAATAGATTTGTCCTGTATTTTTCCAGAAGAGGTAGCTGGCAGTAGCTAATAATTTTATAGTTTTTTGTGAATTTCCAGTTCGTAACTTTCAAAAATAAATGTACTCCACATAACAAAAAACCGCTAATGTCGCACTAAAACATTAGCGGTTTTTTTGCGTAAACCATACCCGATGTAAATATATCTAAAAATCAATCTTTAAACAATTATTAGAAGAGCGAATCATATCCATGTACCAACCCATAAAACGCACTATAGATTTCCTAGCGGCCCTCACAGGCCTCCTCCTATTATCACCCATACTGATAATAACTGCCATCATCTTAAGATGTACTTGAGCAGGAAAAATATTTTTTATGCAGCAGTGGGTAGGTCATAAAAATAAGCTATTCAAGATTTGGAAGTTTATCACCATGGTCAGCAATGCCCAGCACGCACTCGATGGAACTGTTACAGGAAAGAATGACATGCGGATTACACCCATAGGGCGTTTCTTAAGAAATTCTAAAATAGATGAATTTCCACAGTTTTTAAATATTCTAAATGGCGATAGGAGCTTAGTAGGCTCTAGAACATTACTGCAAAAACCAGATTCCATTCCCCATCACCAGCACAAAAAGTCACAAATAATCCCTATCTTGCCCTAAAAAAGCGACCATGCGACAACTACCAAAAGGGCATAGTGATTTTAAAAAGATACGGGAAGAAGGACTCTACTATGTTGATAAGAGTCTATTCATCGAAGACATCATAGCAGATAAAACGAAGGTTATTCTGCTACCTCGCCCTCGCCGTTTCGGCAAAACTTTAAATCTTTCCTTATTAAATTATTTTTTTCGGCAGCAAGATAATGTTGCACATCGAGCCTTATTTGAGGGATTAGCCATAATGGATAGCCCTTATTTCGAGCAGTATCAGGGGCAATACCCTGTTATTTTTTTGACTTTAAAAGGCGTAAAAGCACGAACTTACAAGGATGCAGAAGAGCAATTAGCATTATTGATTGCACAGGAATTTGAAAGACATCTTTATTTATTGGAAAGCCCTTACTTAACCAAAAGAGAACGGTTCAATTTTGAGCAAGTTTATTTAGAAAAAGCAAGGCCCTCTTTAGTTCAAAATAGTTTAAAAGACTTGACCAGTTATTTGTCTAAGCATCACCAACAACAAGTTGTTATTTTGATGGATGAATACGACACGCCCATCCAAGCAGCATGGCTGAATGAGTACTATGCCGAAATGATAGATTTTATGCGCGTTTTTCTAGGAGAAGGCTTGAAGGGTAATCCATATCTATACAAAAGCGTGCTAACAGGGATTATGCGGGTATCAAAAGAAAGTTTGTTTAGTGGTTTAAATAATATTGGTGTTTATTCTTTAGTGAGTAGAAACTACGCAGATAAATTTGGTTTTACAGAGGCAGAGATAACGGAATTGGTTGCTTATTATCAATTGGAAGAAGCACAAGATACCTTGCGTAACTGGTATAATGGTTATAAAATAGGCGACTACACGATTTATAATCCTTGGTCAATTGTGAATTATATCAATGATAAAGAAGATTTTCCCCGCCCCTATTGGATAAATACGTCAGACAATAGTTTGATTCGGGAATTGGTTTTTGAGTCAAACGTGGAAGTACTTCAGGAGATAGAAGACTTAATTCGAGGGAAAAGTATTCAAAAGCGAATAGATGAAAATATAGTGTTTAGAGATTTGACGAATGACGATGTAAGTCTATTTAGTTTCTTATACTTTGCAGGTTATTTGAAGCATGAACGCTTATTTTTATTAGATGATGAATTACATGGGGATTTGACGATTCCTAATACAGAGGTTCGTATTTTTTACAAAAATATTGTTGAATCTTGGATAAAGCGTTCGCCCGTTAAGCATAATGCTTTGGATAAATTACTCGCTGCTTTACTCAAAGGAGATATTCGTTTATTTGAACGCTTATTTAGCGATTTTGTGCGAGATACCTTATCGTATTTTGATACCACTAAAAATAATGTGGAAGCGGTGTATCAGGCATTTTTATTAGGGATGCTGGTGCAACTTAGTAGAACACATGAGGTAGATTCCAATCGAGAAAGCGGCTATGGACGTTATGATATAGCGATAATTCCAAAAGATACGAGCCAATTGGGGATTGTGATGGAATTAAAAAAAGTAGATACTTTATACGAAGAGACGAAGGATAAGGCTTTGATTTCTGCCTTACAGCAACTAAAAGAAAAGCAATATGCGGCAGGACTTCGCAAAAGAGGGATTAAAGATATATTGGTATTGGCGGTGACTTTTGACGGGAAGCGAGTTTGGGTGAAAGAGGGGTAGAATGTGTGATTTGTGATAAAGCCAAATTAGACAAGCAAGGTTGTATAGGTGCTCCAGATTTAATTATAGAGATACTTTCATCAGGAAATTCCAAGCGAGAGATGAAAGACAAATATGAATTATACCAAGAAGCAGGCGTATTAGAATATTGGGTGGTGGATCCAGTGCATAATTTGACTTTTGCTTATCATTTAGACGTGGCTACGCATAAATTTGTGCCTACTTTACCTGTATTGACGGATGAAGACTTTTTGGAAAGTAAAGTTTTTGAAGGTTTAAAAATAGATTTGTCCCGTATTTTTCCAGAAGAGAATGAATCATAAGTACCCAATCAAAATTATTCTACACATTTTGTGATGGACTCTTTTTCCGTTATGCTGCGTTAAAAATTATCTCCGTAGTACGTACTAGTGGTTTGAGCATTAAGTAAGTAATAGTTTTTAATTAGCGCAATTAATTGATTATCAATGAACTGAACTAACTGCAAACTGCCTACTTTTTACTGCCTACTGCACTAGGGTAAAACCTAAGACCAAACTAAAACTAAAACTAAAACTATACGATGAGCTATGCTGACTTGAAAATGGAAATTATCACGTTGTTATCTTCGGTAGATAATGAGTACCAACTAATGACCATCAAAAATATTTTGGCGCCTGCAAAAGAGCAGCTTAGTACTAAAAATCTAATTGACTCAACTTCAAAATGGAAGATTGATTCAAAAAAAATAGTAGAGCTAGTTGCTTGGGCTAATCAAAAAGATAAAGCAATTAAAGGTGGCTAAGAATAGGTTGTTAATAGAAGCTATCGAAATGATTAGAAGAGCTGTAGTAGATTGGCGACCTGCCTATAATGAAAAAGCGGTATGCATTTATCTTGAAACACAAACGGCTTGGCATCTTTGGAGGGTTGAAAGTTACAGAGAAACCCATTTTCGCTTTAAAGAAGCACCTGTTGAAATTGACCGATTTCACAATTATTGTACTATTAATTTATCCGAACCCGTCGAGCAAGCAGCTTATTTTATTGTTCCGAAAGCCTTTTTTTAGAGCGTCAGCTAAAAAACTGATAAATGGCTAGTCGAACGTGTCGGACACCTTTGGAGGTGTCCGACACGTGATTA
>JBGCFJ010001174.1:0-3665 GCA_045106885.1 Saprospiraceae bacterium | reverse complement strand
TTTTTCACTTTTGATAAACTTGTCAAAAAGTTGAACATTTATATCTAATTAATAGTTAATAATTTAGTCCCGATGTATCATTTTAATATCGAGGGGTAAAAAATAGGATTAAAATTAAAAAAAGTGGCTTAAAGTGTTTATTTTTTGGGGACAAAAAAAATAAGAATTGAATATCAACTACTACATAAAAAAACTAAAGGATTTGGTGCCGGGTCAGATGACCAAGGCAGAACAAGCCTTTGTTTTAAATACGCTAGAACTGGTATTACAAATAGTAGCTCAACAACAAATTGAGCTGCAGCACTTAAAAGATGAAATAAATCGGCTTAAAGGGGAACAAGGTAAACCCAATATACCAGGTAATACTCAGAAAAAGGAAAGTGAGGGTAATAGTTCAATTGGATCTTCTAAGTCAGCCCAAAATGATTCAGAGGCATCAGGGAGTGAGACAACTGATACCACTACGAATCATTCATCAGAAAAAGAACGGCAGGAATCAAAAGGGAAAAAAGGAAAGAAAGGGGTAAAGTTTACCTCGGATATGGTAGTAGATAAATCGCTAAAAATAGAAATTACAGATAAATCGAATTTGCCTGCTGATGCGGTATTCAAGGGGTATACGAGCAGTTATTACCAAACCTTGGAAATCGTGTCAAAAACAATAGAGGTCAAACGAGCACGGTATTATAGTGCAAGCCAATGCAAAACCTATACGGCAGACCTACCAACAGGCTTTGAACAGGGTTCTGATTATACATCAACCTTAAAAGGACATGCAGTAATGCTAAAGTCCTGCTTTGGTATGAGTATCCCCCAAATAGGAGCTTTTATGCGGATGCACGGGGTGAAGATATGTAACGGGACACTATCCAATATATTTTTATCAAAGGGGCAAGCCTTACAAACAGAACAGCAAGCGATACATTTAACAGGTTTAGCTATCGGTTTGTATAATCAAACAGATACAACAGGAGCAAGGGTCAATGGGGTTAATTATCATACCCATGTTTTTGGCAATGATTATTACACGGCTTATTTCACCCGTCCTCATAAAGACCGCCAAACGGTGTTGGATTTGCTCAGGGGCGACCAAGCCCGAAAATATCTACTCAATCAGGTCACTTTAGAGATTTATCAGTATTTAAAGATTCCAAAGAAAATTATTCGACAACTAAATCCTCTATTGAATCAAGAAATAACAGATAAAGCCACTTTTACCAAACAATTAGAGCAATGCTTAGATTCAGCAGATTTTTTGCGGCATAAAGAAAAACTATTAGAGGGAGCTTATCTGACTTATTATCAAACAGAAGATAGGCTAAATATATTGGTGTGTGATGATGCACCTCAGTATAAGCTATTGGCAATGCTGATTGCTTTATGCTGGGTACATATTGGTCGGCATTTCAAAAAAATGAATCCTAAGATAAAGCATCATCAAGATTTGCTAGCTACTTTTCTAGAAGACTTTTGGGCTTACTATAAGCGACTTAAGCAATACCAGCAGCAACCTGATGTGCTATTAGCTAGAGCATTAAGTACAGATTTTGATGAACTCTTTTCTCGAAAAACAGGATTTGATTTATTAGACCAGCGCATTGCTAAAACCAAAGCTAAAAAGAAACAGTTATTGGTCGTGCTTGAACACCCTTATGTACCTCTTCATTCACACCTATACACTTTTTAAAAAGCATATAATTTTTGCTTTATAATAGATTGATTAATAGTGAAATGTGTTGATAATAGTCGGTTTATCATTTCGACAAGTTGAGTTAAATGGAATAACATTTGCTCAACAATTTCGTAACCTTTAGTGAAAACAGATGTTCTGTGATACATTCTTCCTGATTTTTTATCCACTTTAAACCTAGGCCTTCTCTTTTCATAATCAATTAGTCCATGAATCAAACAAAGCATATAGCATACTGCACAAATAGAGACCATTAATCTAATTTTCGATTCGGCAGTAAAATTAATTGCCTCCAAATCAAAGCCCTTGGTTTTACTATCTTCAAAAAAGACTTCAATTTTCCATCTTCTATCATATTGCTTGATAACCCATTGATGGTCAAGGGAAGTGCTTACGAAACGAATGTACTTATCTTTTTCTTTCGGATAACTTTTATCTCCCTTTCGTTTCTTTCTAGCATGGTAATAAAATATTTTGCCTTCTATTTCTATAGGAAAGGCACAGTAGCCATGCTTTTTTATCTGTTTAGCTATTTTTTTATGCAATTTCTCTACACTCATGCCCATTTGCTCTGCCAGTAATTTTGCATAATCTTTATGTCGAATTCGCATGACAAATTCATAAGAGCTACCAGCCATGTAAGCAAACCATTTTTCTCCGATAAATTCTCGGTCGCCTACGATAACAAAAGTGAAATCTACCAGCGTATCAAAAATAGTTTTGAATTCCTCAAATAAATCTATGCGTTCTTGCTGTGAGGAATTACCTCTTTTTGCTAACAGGTTGAAATACAATGGAATAAAACGACCATTTTCCAAAACTAATCCAATATATAAGATATTGATATTGATTTTTCCCAGTTTCCAATTCGTTCTATCTATGGCTATGCAATGAATCGTTGAGCTATCTCCCATAAAAGATAATGCCATACTTAAGACTAATTGTAATAGTCCTAAAACGAAACCTTCTATCCCTTTCATTTTAAAAAAACGGATAAATCGAGTATATAAACTAGCTGGATTTACTGTTCTACCTAATAATATACTGCCTTTTTTTTTTATTTTATTCAGATTACAGCTATTGCTCAACATTATACCATTTATCAAAATGAGCAATACTTTTACTACACATCTTCGATGAAGTGGAAAATATTTTTTAATTTGCTCGAATTCCAAAGTAGGGGATTTTTCCATCTTTATTTTTATTTCTGCCGATTTAATAATAAAGAAACCTACTTTGGTTTTTTTGTTTTGTTTCCTAATTTTTTATTTCCTAGCAGATATTCAGTATAACTTTCTACTCCTCAATCTTTTATAAAAAGTGTATAGGTGTGAAAAAAATCAAGCATTTAATAGTCGATAAATTGGATGTTTGACTTATCCAGCATCCAGTACATCTACTTATGATTTTTTATTGTTATTTATTAACATTGCAGCCTATTCCGATTTTTATCGGGCGTCTACCGCACGAAAACTTTCCTTTAACCATAAGATTTAGGTTGAGGAGATACCCCAGAGCTGTTAAGGCAAAATAAATTAATAAAGTGGTCATTTTGAGGAAATATTTTTTTCCTAGACAAGGCGAAAAACGCAGACATAGCACAGCTATGGCGAGTATTTTCAACGAAGTATAGGGGAAAAAGATGAACTCATAAATGGCTAATTAATTATTTTACTTTGCCTTAACACATTCCATCAAAACAAAAACAATGAAAAACCATCTTTACCTAGTATTATCACTTTTTATCATTACCTCCTGTGCAGCTCAAAAACCTAATTTAGCAAAAAGGTTAGGGTATAAAAAAGACGCAAAATTACTCATCATACACGCAGATGATTTAGGCGTTTCGCATTCCGAAAATGCGGCAAGTATTGCTGCGTTTGACAAAGGCATGGTGAACTCAGCTAGTATCATGGTTCCCTGTCCGTGGTTTCCAGAAATTGCTGAATACTCTAAAAATAATCCAAGCGTAGAT
>JBGCFJ010001173.1:0-6670 GCA_045106885.1 Saprospiraceae bacterium | reverse complement strand
GGTACTTTAGGCTGCAAAGTCTCGACCGACTGGGTGATGCATGAAAAAGCTATTTGTCTGATTGACGATGGCATCAATCTGAATGTGAGTTTCTCTTCACATTCAAGCAAGTGTGCGGAGAGACGGTTTAGGATTCACGGTGTATGGTACACGGTTGAAACGAAATCGTCTTTCGGGGAATGTTGGATGTTATTTCAAAGAACGCTAAAGTAATGATGAGTTGTAAATGATGAGTTATGAGTTGATTTATTGCCAACTGTTTAACTTCCCACAGACAAGGCTTTTATTGCTAAAATATGTTCACAAGGTTTTGATAGTTTATGTTGTTTAAAGAAATCACAGGTGCAATTAGCTTTTATAATTTTCTGATTATCATCTAAATGTAAAGTGACCTCTTTGGGTTTATAATCGGTAAATACCTTGCCCATGATTAAATGTCCATGATGTGCTTGTAATTTCTGCTGAACCTCTACTTTTTTAGCAACCAATAAGTCGCTGGCAATAGCTTCTTGTTCACTATTAAAGCGTAAGGCACGTATATCTAAAGCTTCTTTACTCAATTCTCGGCGTCGGTAAACTTGGCTATTTAAATCATAAATTACTTTGCCTCCTTGTACTAAAACTTGTAGCGCACCTAAAACAACGGATTCGGATAAACTGGTTGCTTTTGCTAAATCCGCTGCGGTGGCTAACCAGACTTTTTTGAGTGCTTTCCAGACGGATTCGATGGTTGTATTTTCTACCTGTAAAGACGGCTGTAATAAATCAAATTTGCTTTTATTCGACCAGTCATTGGCCGTCCAACCTGATAAGCCCAAAGTGAAATTCATATCCCCTAAATCCGCTACATAGAAAGAAGGTAATCCATCACCTAAAAGGGTCACTTTGATACTTTTACTAATTGGAATTAAGCGTTCTAAAGTCAATAAGCGACGGCGACCCCAAGTGCGAATTTCTCTTGGTGTATCCCCTTTGTATATCGACCGAGGACATTTGACTACATAATTCCAAGGTTCGAAAACAACTTCGATTGGTTTGCCTGGATTCAACTTAAATCGAATTGACCGAGGCCCAATTTTCGCTTTATATCGTTTCAACATAAAGAGAAAATTATACAAATCTATTGGATGTAAATCGAAAGTAGCCGATGGCAAAGTCATCGCTGAACTAACTTGTAAAAACCCTTTCACCCAGCTTTCTGGTAAATCAATTTTTACTTCCTTATAAGTATCTTCTCCTTCGGTCGCTACTTCAAATCCAGAAGGGTCTATTTTGAATTCGGTCGCTTTATAATCTCTTATTTTTTGAAATTCATTATACAGCGCATTGGAATAGTCAATATTGGTCGTTCCACATTCGTATTCGCTGATTTGTTGGAAGACATTATAGTTGCAACCCAATTTTCCATAAGAAGACTCATCTTGACTAAAACATTCAAAAAATACTTCATCTGGATGTACCGTAATTACAGGGTCTAAGACGTACCACATGTCTTTGTCTCGCTTATAAATATAGTTGAAGTATTCCTGTTGCGCTTTATAAAAAGGCTGCATAATCGTTTGTCGATTCGTGCGCAATTCATCTAATTGAATTCTTAAATTGGCTACTTTAGCTTTTGCTGCTTCCGCTTTCTCTGCATATTCCGCAATCCATAAATCTTCTTGTTCTTTTGCCCAAGCTAAATAAGCACTCTTGTCTTTTGGCTGATGTCGTAAATCTGAAATTACAATGTCATGCAAAGCGGAAATAGCTTCTCGAAATGGTAAATGTTTATTGAGTTGACCTACAAAAAAAGTCGGTTCTCGAAGTGTATCGGGCGCAAAGGAAATACCTACTTGTTTTGCACTACTTTTGATGCCACTACTGCCGCTGTATTTATAGTTAAATTGCATGGTTTTTTAGTTTTATTATCAAGTGACTTCCCGTCACTTGATAATTTTATATTACTATTATCAAAAAGGGTTTTCTTATAAAATTATTTTCACCAATTTTTAAGCGAATTAACATAGAGGAAAAGCGACTAAATATTAAACTAGCCTTAATAATGATATTTTATACACTAAAAACTATGGGTTATTCCCTTTTGAAAATTGAAAATTTTTGAAAATTGAAAATTATCAAAAAGGGCGTTTTTTCATTTTTATAAGAAAACCCTTTATTATCAAATGATTTTCCGTCACTTGATAAGTTTATTTTGATTCTAAGGACTTTAAATTACTGGATAACGGGAAGTTATCCAATAAGAGGGGCTTCAATCTCTAAAACAGACCCCAATTCAGGATAAGCCCGCCGAATCCGATGCAAAGCCTGAATACATCGAGCTTTATCTCGTATCGCTACGGTTAAAGCTACTTCATTTAAAATTTCGACTGCATGACTAGCAATTTCTTTGTTATTTAAAGCCTCCGACTCCATAAAGTCGAAGATGCGTTTTTTGGTGGTGCCGCCTTTATAGAGTCCACAAAGCACGGTTTTGAAGTATCGTTTTAAGCGAATAAAATTGGGCAATTTGCCTGCGGCAAAATCTTGTAAATAATTTGTAGCGAATAATTGTAACGACACATTTGGATGTTGACTCAATTGCATTAAATAAGCCTCTCCTTTTCCTTCATCGAAGAATTTGACCATCATCTTTTTACCAAATTCTTGTACATCAGGGCGGGTACTATCACAAGTGCTGACCAATAATTCGGGCGACCAATCACCTGCTTTATAATGTTTGTCGAAGAAAGCAAATCCAAATTGACGACAATCTGCCCATTTTACATCTAACAAACGTAAAGCTTCTAACGATTCGTAGCGGACTCTGCCAATATTATTATTAAAATAATCTAAACAATACTGGCGAATCGTGGGCATTTCGTGGTTCGCTAAGCTAATAATATCGCTTAAAGAAGCCTCGGAAAAGTTTACATATTGCAGTAATTCCATGCCTAATAAATTGGCTTCTTTATAATGCGATTGAATAAGTTTCCATAAGGTTGGTTTGGACAAATTGTGTAGTTTGTCTCCTAAATGTTTGACTAATAATTCGAGGATATCCTCATGTAATCCTTCATAAGTTTCTTTGCGTAGTAAAATGGGGACAAAAAATTGTAATAATTGAGCTGACCACGCTGGTTTTCCTTTGGCTGTTTTGGCAATAATGGGTTGAATGGCAGCTCGCATTTCTGGCGCTTCAGAAATTGCCATACTAATTAAAATGTCCTTTTTTTGTAGTAATAATTCTACGGGCATTTCGCCGAATAATTCCATGCCTTTACAGCGAACGGATAGAAAAGGTGCTTCCATTATTTGTAGAATGGTTGCTTCGGGAATGTTTTCAATGTTTGTTTTTTGTGCTAATAAAATGTCTGCGCCTAATAATTGCACATTTTCTAGAGCGTGTTGTAATAGCGGTGCTGTTTTTTCAATGGGGTATTTTTGCATTTGGCTTTCGAAAAACAGTTGACTATTCAGGTATAAGAATCGAGCAGTTGATGCTGTTTTTAGAGTTTGAATTTTAGTTAACAACTGCTCAAAAATAATTGTTTTTTTGTTTTCAGTAAGGTTAAATTGAGCACCGTTTTCTTGAAACCATTTAGCTAAATCTGGTTGGGTAGACAAAGCAAAGGACTGGGCTAGTTTTGCTTGCTTAAAATAAACAGTCGGGTATGCTGTAATCGTTGTTAATAGGTGTTGACGAAGATGTCTATTTGGTGCTTGAATTAAGGCTTGAATAATTGTCCAATCTGGTTGCTTTGGGTCAAAAAATCGAACTAAATGCTTCAAGACATAACTTGCAATGGTATTTAATGGGTTTTTCAACAAATTGAGTACTACTTCTTTGGTGATAAAGTCATTTTCTTGGGTGCTTGCTTGCAAAATTTTTACTGCAAATTCTGCTACATCTTCACTTTGACAATCCTGTAATAATTGACAAGTAATAGCTGGCTTTTTTTGCCATAATTCCGCAAAAGGAATAGAGCGATTATTTGTTAATCGTTCAAAAAATGGTGCATCAATTCGATACTTTGAACTTTTCCAGATAACTTTTACCGCATCATTCGGTGCTGATTTAGTTATCCAGGGAAAACAAATATTTTCATAATAGTTATAATCACTTCGGACATAATTAGACCGTCCATTTTGATAATAGTATCGACCAACAGATTCTTCTTGATAAGCTGTTTGTTCATCTTTATAATGTGTCAATATATTAGCTGCATACCGACAATAATTGGTCGTTTCTTGTTCTCCTAATAAAAGTAAATTTCGGAGGATTCGCTTCTGGAAATACGCTTTGGTTAAATTAGAAAAAGCAGCTTTTTGATTAGGTCTTCTTTGCCGAGTATGTTGTCGAGTTTGCTGATTCCAATGCCAAGTAAAACGAGTATCGTGACTTTTACTTTCGACATCTAAACGATAAGCCAAAATCCCTAATACTTCAAAATCATTCCGAAATTCAGCGGACTTGAAGATATAGCGAATGGATTGAAAATACGGATATTGAAAAGGAATATTTTTTAATAATTCTAAGACAGCAGGTCGTAATGCCTTTTCTTCAGTACTCAATAAATAGCAGGCAAAAAGCGGGGTTAATTCTTGATTATTCTTGGACGAAAACAGAATGTTAAGTTGGTCTGTTGATAAATTGGCTAATTCACTTTTGGTTAAAATATCAATGGTCTCCGTTGGTAATAATACCTTAATGGCTTTTAATAAATCTTTTTTGGCGGTTTTTGTAGCTAATTTTAAGTATACATCTAGCGTTAGTCGTTTGATATAATCTTTTTCATCGGTTTTAATTAAGGTATCTAATAAAGGTAAAACTGTTTCGTCCCCACATCTTCCCAGTGCCCTAATTAAACTGTATCGAAAGGTATCTTTATTCAATAATTCAGTTTCATTTTTGGCAATTGCTGTTAATTGTGCAGTGATACCTTCAAGTTGTAAAACGCCTACCTTATACAAAAATCGAGACGGTGACCAATTTTGTGGTTGAGTGCCATTGGCAAATAAATATAATTTTCCTAGAAGTGCATTGATTCTTTTGGTTTTATTGACTATTGCTTTTTTCCTCGTATTATTACCTTTTAATGTAGCTGTTTTTGGAGTAGTAGGATTAGGAGAAACAGCTACTACTGCTGTTTTATGGACTACTTTTTTGATAAGATTTATGAGGTGTTGCAACATCTTTATAATTATTTTGTTTAACTATTTTGTTGTTTGATGATACAAATGTATTTATTTTGATAACAAATACCAAATATTTTATCAAAAAAGTTAAATTTATTTTAAATTTTAATACTTTAAAACTTTTTAGATTAAGTTTTAATAATTTATTTTTTATTATAAATTCTTGATAATCATTTTGTTATGTTAATTTTTTTGAATTTGAACTTGTTTTGAAAATATTTTTAAAGAATACTACTATTTTAATTATTAATTAACTAACTGTTTGATAGGATTAGGTAGATTTTTTAACACTAGTTATCGAATAATGGTGAAGTTTAACTATTTTGTGATTAATTTTAAATAGTTTCAGTGCGCTATATTTTTCGGTGAACTGAAGTTCACCTATACTTTTAAAAAATACGAATGACAAAGAAAAAGAAACAAATGCCTTCATGGTTAGGATTGCTATTAGTGGCAGCAAGTCCCGTGGTTGGTTATTTAGGTGCCACCTACTTTTTAAATGATGGAACTAAAAATATAGACATTAATGGAGTAGAAATTGTCTCTATTATTCTCTTGATGCTACTAGTCTTTTTTTTAGTGATTTTAATTCACGAGCTAGGACATATACTTGGCGGAATAATCTATTTGTCGATAAATAGTTGGTTTGTAGTCTCTAATCTCTCTTCTCTGCTCTCTAATCTAATTTATGTATGGTTTTAAAATAAGTCTATAGGAATGGTTGTTACTATACAAAAATAATGTTTTTTGTGGAACTTTACTTTGGTTTTGAAATTATTTTACCATCGTTAGTAATTTAACCTCATATAAGTATTTATCCATATTATGAAACCCTTTGAACTCAATGCTTGTTCCAGTTACTATAGTTGAACCTGTCAACTGTTTTAAACCCAATAAATCATCATTTCCAATATGTTTCCCAATGACTAATCTATCACCAGATTGATATAAATTCCTGATTTCTTGATGATAAATTCTCCAGATAGGATTTCTTTGCTCACAACAATCTATTTATATTTCGGTCGTCAGGAGACGACGAGATAAACGTATCAAGTCTGGAGACTTGATAGATCGAAATAAAAATAAAAATCATGAAAAATATATTAATTATTTGCTTTGCTATTTACTTGGGAAAATCTTGATATACGTAATACATGAAAATTATTTAATAAAAAATGCAACTAGTTTTCTCAATAAAATTATCTTCGCTAATGTAAGTAATGCAGCTCAATTAATCGGGTAATTTTGTAGCAGCCTTTTTTCGCTATTTTTAACAAAAAAATAAATCCGTAGTGGTGCTATGCATTGATTTTTTGGCAAAAACTATCGAAAAAATTCAAGCTAAAAATTTTACCCGATTAATCAATCCGCATTACTTAGGCAAAGTGGAGAAAATAATTAGCCAGTTAGGCTAGTCAATTTTTCTTCTAAGGAATTCAAAAAATGCTTGCATAATGGATTATACAAGCATTTTTTGAGTTTCTTAGAAGGA
>JBGCFJ010001172.1:0-6777 GCA_045106885.1 Saprospiraceae bacterium | reverse complement strand
CCAAATTTTTCATTCTTAACCATTTCTGCATCTGAGCTATATTTTGGGTCAAGACCTGTAAAAGTATCTAAAAGATAGTATTTCTTAGCCAAAGCTTGAAAACCAATATAGTGCATTACCGTGCGTGCATACATACCACCGCAAACGCCACAATCGACAAAATCGCCTTCTAAATGTGCTACCATATTGGCTGCCCAACACAAGGTATGCATGCGCCAATGAATATCATAGACCCCTTTTAATAAGATACCACTATCTAATGCTTTGCCTATTTCATAAGCCTCCATAAAGCGTTCATCATCTAAAAAACCAGCACTATGATGAGTGTATAACAAATCTTGTGCATACGTAATATTTTTTTTTCGTAACCAATAAAAGTCACGAGGGCGCAATAATATGTGTATGGCTTGACGCACAGGGTGTGGTAGCATTTTTTTTATCATTTTTTTTATTTTGTAAAGTGAAAAAATCTGATGGTAACGGTTTGCATTGAAATGCTAAGAAGCGAAATTAATGCCTAGGATGACTTAGCCAATACGCCATTTTCTCTTGTCGTTCATTTTTACTAAAAAAATGCTGAGCAAAACGGGAATTAAACATTTTATCTACATACCATTCAGGGATTTTAACTTCTTGTAAAAATTTTTTGTAAACTACACCATAAGGCTTTTCATCTGATACATGAGATTGCACCACTTTGAAAGGCTCAATGCCTAGAAATTGTTGAATGGATTGCTCTTTGATTTTATTAGAGGCTACCCGCCTAACGTTGTAAATTACTTTTTATAAAAAGAAGAATATTCTTAAATTTGTAGTAGTTATAAAAAATTTAATCAATTGATTATCAGTCATTAAATATCAAATTGACGTAATTTTCAACTCCTGTAATTATGTCAGTTTTTTACTAATTTTACAACTTCTGGCGGGTAGCCTTATTAGAAGCCTTTGTGTTTATAATCAATAGGTTGTGGTTGCCCGCACTCAGCTGCTGAACCCCTTTATCATGTGGGAACTTATGCTTATAGACGTCCAGACCAATTACTTTTCGGATTTCTTGATCAAACCAGTCGAGCGGAAAATCATGGTCAGCCTGTTCCCAAAATACTTGTGCTAATTCGGCTAATTTTTTTTGTTGATACGCATTAGATGTACCAAAAATCCAATGTAAATTTTGAAAAAAAGCGGAAATATTTCGACTTATCGGGTCACGAACCATTGTTATAATATTTAATGGATATTGTGACTTTACGAGTAGTCGATTGTGTATTAAGGTTTTGCCATAATACCCAATTGCATGGCCATTATGATCTTTGCCTTGTATATAACATTGCCAATTATTTTCTTGGCGCAGCGTGTCAGACGCTAGCGCATAATTAGGGTTTAAAAAGTGGGTATGGTAGATGTCAAATAATTGAGTATATTCTGCCTGTAACGAGTGATAAATAGATAGTGAGCCGACTTTACCCATCTGATGAATTAAGACAATTGGTTTACAAGTAATCTTGAAATTTGAAAGGAGGGGTAAGCGCCGTAGTTTGGTTTTGAGATATAGTTTTAATAACGAATACGTTTTTAGCCCTTTAAATTTAGAAAAAGATTGCTGGTTCATTATGATTGCTTTTAAGAGGAAAACAATTGATATAAATCAAGCGTCTGTTGAGCGACTTTGCCCCATGAATAATGCTTAATATGCTCAAATCCAGTATGAAGCCGATGTGTATTCTTTGCTTCATTTAGGACAATATCAAAAGCATCTCGTAAACTTTCTGGTGCTGTCGGTTCAAAATAAATAGGTATTTCACCCGCTACCTCTACTGTAGAAGGGATACGAGAAGCAATAACGGGACAGCCACAAGCCATTGCTTCGAGTGGTGGTAGCCCAAACCCTTCAAAGAGTGAGGAATAAATAAAAGCTTTTGCCCGATTGTAAAGCATACATAAAACCTCATCCTCAAGATGACCAAGAAGCCGAACATGAGTATGCAGTTTTTTTTCTGAGAGTATCTTTTTTTCTGTTGCTGTCCATTCACTACCTACGACCAAGAGTTCGATTTCTGTTTTTCGTGACCAGATTTCAAAAGCTCGAAGAACGGTAGCAAAATTTTTGTATTGTCCACGTCCACCTACATAAAGAAAAAAAGGTTTTTGCCCAACCCATTTGTTTTGTGATTCGGACAATGGAAGTGGTCGGAAGACGGGACTGTATGCAAGCGGTACCACATAGAGTTTGCTACTTTCTATTTGATAATAATCAATAATCTCTTTTTTGGTAGTTTCAGAGATACAAATTACAGCGTCAGCGTCAGTAATGCAATTTCGCATTTGAACTCGAATTTGATGATAGAGTGGTTTGTCAAACATAGAAGCAAATCGTTCAAACAGTAAATCGTAGGCAGAAATTAACCTAGGCCCTTTCCATTTATGTGGTAGCGTATAGTGTGTTGAATGCCAAATGTCATTAGCTTGAGTAGTTAAACTAAGCCCAGCCGTCCATGATCGGACACGTTTTTTTAAAGACCAAAAATAGGCACCAGGCTGAATATAGCGATTGAGTGAACATAGACGCCGATGAACGATTTGGGCATGTGCTGGCCATTTAGAACGGATAGGGCCATGAGTCAAAACAAAAAATTGGATAGATGCTTCTAAATCACAAATTCGAGGCATGATTTCCTGATAAATTCTTGGAATGCCTCCTCTGGCTTGTTGTTCAAAGATAATCCCATCTAAAATAATGTTCATGAAAGTAGTATATATTAAGTGTGCGCTCGCATTGACGATTAGCCTGTATAGGCAAGTAATTTTTTTTCTAATTTATTGAATAGCTATGTCTTTTTTTAAAGGTTTTGAGTTCGCATCATTTTTCACCCAATCGTTTTTTCCACAAATAATGGGGATAATCGTATTGAGGTGTTTTTCTTGCGTAAAATTGGCTATAAAATGTTGTCTTGCTTGTAAGCTCCAGTGCTTATATTTATTTGGATTTTGCCAAATTTGCTGGACAGCATTGGCTATATCTAATGGATTGTTTCCATTTAATAAGATACCATGCTGTCCGTGGACAACTTGATCTGGTATGCTCCGATAATTGGTAGAAATTACTGGCACGCCAAATGAAAGTGCTTCTAAAATACTAATTGGTTGACCTTCCCACGGATAGACCGTCGGTAAGAGAAAAAGATGTGCTTGGTTTAATAATGTTATTTTTTCTTTTCCACTCACTATACCCCTATACCTTACAACTTCATCTAGTTTCCAATCAGAGATGAGTTGTAAAAACTGTTCTTCTGGATGTCTCACTTCGTCTTCAGTTAGGATGGTATGAATAAATTTACCACAAAAGTCGCATTCAATAGGTATTTTATAATCGTGATACAGTATCTTACACGCTTCCAATAATTCTAAATAGCCCTTTGATTTAATTAAATTAGATAAAAATAATAGCCTAAATTGTCCGTTTTTAGTGATTGTTTTTTGATTAATATCACTGATATTAGGTTCGTAAGGAACACTATTATAGACAACTTTAATAACCGTGCCTTTATCCTTAATAAGGTTGAATTGTTTACCGATTCCTTCACTTAGTACGATTATGGTTTCTGCCTTAGAAAATGTACTAATAATAAATTTTTGTAACCATCCTGATTGTTTGCCATAAAAATTTTCAAACCCTGCGCCGTGTAAATGAAGAATAATGCGGTGACCCAATAAGTGGCTAGGCCAAATCATAAGCATATTGCGTAGAAAACCAAAGAGAGAAGTTGCCATTAAGAGGTAGACCGTGTTCGTACCTATTGATTTCCAATAATAAGATAGTAATACACCTAGCGTTGTTAGTACTCGGTAAATCCCTAACTTACCATAATTTTTTGGTGCGCCCCAAGTATCAATATCTACTACTCGATGAGGAATTCCTCTATCTATAAACCCTTGAACCAATAAGTCAAAGGCGATTGTTAACCCAGTAAGAGATGATTTAGTGGTCGCACCAACTAGTAAATATTTGCCTGATTTTTTCAATAGCTATAAAGTATAATTTTAGTGATTGAATAGTAACGAAGGCCAAATTATTTTAGGTCGCTTTTGGGCATGAATGATTGCCAAATTTGCTGCTTTTAATAATTCATCGGCAAAAGAAGTGGGGGCAAATTTTTGAATATGCTGTTGTGCAGTATGCCCCATTTTTTCTAAATCTATCTGTCCCGATGAAGTTAAGCATAGTAGTTTAGTTAATTCTTTTGACTCTTTGGCATCAAAACTAAATCCAGTTTCTCCCTCAATGACCAATTCCGGTACGCAGCCACAGATATTGCTAACCAATACGGGTAATCCTGATGCCATTGCTTCATTGACGACTAATCCCCATTGTTCTGAAAAACTGCTTGCTAGAATAAAAGTGGAAGCCAATCCATAAAAATGAGCCATTTGTTGAGAAGATAAGTAGCCTGGAAAGTAAACAAGCTGTTCTAAATTTAACTGTTTAACTTGTTGTTTTAAATCAGTTCCTAAAGCACCATCTCCTACGATGACTAAGCGCCAAGCATCAGGTCCTTTTTCTTCTACATACTTGGCATAGGCAGCAATTAACCCTGTTAGGTTTTTCTTAGGAATAAACCGAGCAGCAGTCAAAAAAAAGCGGGTGGGTAAATCGTAATGCTTACGTAATTGTTCTCGTTTATTTTTGGTTATTTTAGTGTTTTTTTGCCAAAAATGGTTATCTACTGTGTCATATTTGAAAAAAATGCGCTGTCTAGGTAATCCAAGTTTATGGACATAATTTGCATGATTAATGCCACCAGTAATAGCGGCATCATACAAACGAACAATACGACTTTTTATCCATTCTTTCAAGAAATGACGATTATAATCTTGTTCCTGACTTTCAAACATTAACACAGCTCCTTTTTGATTATATCGACACCAACTGAGTGCTGCTCGACTTACTCGGTCAGTATAGCCAATAATAGCTACCACGTCAGGAGCTATTTCATCCAATGCCGTTATTAATTGTGCTTTAGAAGACTTAGAATTCCCTCCTACATTATTTGTTTTATTGGATAATACCTTAATCTTATTATTCAGTAATTGATGATACCCTTCTATCGGTAATTCAGGCGATTTGGCTCTCAAAGCAATTGGATATATTTCGATAGACTCTTTTTTTGCCAAATCACAAAGGGCTACAATACGAGCAATGTGATAATGTAAAAAATCTTCCCAAAAAATAACTAACTTCATAAATTACAAGTAATTAGTAGAATAGAATTATTGTTTTAAAAACTAACTTATATATTTACTCTTACCTTACTTAGTTTAAGTATGGCAAAAACTAACAACATAGGGTAAAACATAGAATTGAACGCTGCCTGAAAATCTCCTCGTACAAAAAAAGCAAAAAATGGCAGAGACATAGCGTATAAAATGATAAACGGTATTTTAGTGCTATGTAGGAGATATAAGTCATGCCAACGTTGGGCAAACATACCTGAAAAAAGCATCCCTATTAAAATCCCAATCCTTCCAAAATTCATGTGGAGTTCTCCTAGGATGGAATAAGAATTATTCGCATTTTCAAAAATGCTATACCCTTCCATATATGCCCAAGCGGTCTTTGGTTTGCCTTCCCAAAAGACGCGCGGAATCCAAGATACGAAAGGAGAAACCAGCGAACGTCCTCGGATATAGTCCCGTTTGTGCGGAACAGCTTCTAGCGTTTGTTGGAATCCTTTATTTCTATCAATATCATAAGATATTAGTCTATTCAGATGTTCTAGCTGAATCCCTCCATTATTGATAAAAGCAGGTAAGCCGCCTGGAGTATTCCGGACGATAATCATCTGAGAAGTAAGTATAACGATGGCGATACCAACTACCCATAATTTTTTCATTCTTTTTTTTATGCCAATTGGGTCAATAGTTTGCGATAAATACCACCAAACTAAAATTGTTCCACCAAGACAATATATAAAATGGAATCTAACGCCTCTAGAAACCATATAGAGCGCAATAGTTCCTATTACGCCTATCGCAATAAACTTTCGTTTTCTTTGAGGAGCAAGGATAAATACAGTAATTGCCAAAATACTTCCTGTAATATTCCATATTTGAAGAATGGTTACAAAATATTGTGACTTAGGGTTAGAGAATCCATTGCCTCCAGCATAACCAGAATTAAAGAATAAGGTACGTGGAGTTAAGTCGTTCAAAATCATCAATAGCCCAAAGCAACTTAAAATGATGAATACAGTCGCCAAAAACCAAAACCACAAGGCATCCAAATGAATAGAAAATCCCCAACGCATTAGCGACTCCTTTGATAGTAAGGGCTTCGGAACTAAAAACATGCCCAATAAAAAAAAACTAACCGCTAAACCATAAAAACCTGCTAACTCTTGATATATGGCAGGGGTGGTGTATAGTTCTATATTATATAAGGTGCTGACAGGGTTAATCAAAGGGCCAGCAGATAAAAAAAGTAAGAAACCTACCATTATGGACACAACTGGGCTCAACATATAGGCAATACCTCTAGTCATGTTTAGTAAAACCGTAAAGACAGCAATAAAAGTAGGTACTGCATAAGCTAACTGGGCAGCACCAAATGTTTCCCAAAATCGCCATCCATTTAATAATTGAGGCAATACTACGCTAATCGCCACACTCAAAAAGGCAATTAATAGGATGGCAAAATATTTTGCTTCTAATTGTTTCTTTTCTGAGGTCATTAATTATAGGAAGGAGTGGTATTATGATAAGAGCAGCAGCAGCAGGAAAACC
>JBGCFJ010001171.1:0-6934 GCA_045106885.1 Saprospiraceae bacterium | reverse complement strand
AATATTCAACATGACAATATTTCCTTCCGCTGGGTGATTCGCCATAGAGTATGCTCTAAATTGCTCCTCGTCATTCTTCATCTTCAAGCCCCATAATTTGAACTTATCCCACTCACTTCTAAATTTATCTGGACCAGCAGGGTCTTTAGGGTCTGGATGTATCTCAAAATTCTTGAAATCAACTTCTACCTGTGGTACATCAATTTGAATATATCCACCTGATTCAAAATCTAGAATTTCTCCTTCTGGTAATTCTACTACAAACTCCTTGATAAAAGAAGCCACATTATAATTAGACCGTACGGTACATTCCCATTTTTTGATACCAAAAACTTCTTCTGGCACAGAAATCTTCATGTCTTGTCTAACCTTTACTTGACAAGCCAATCGCTTATTCTCTGCTGCTTCTTTTCTAGTCAAGTGGTTCATTTCTGTTGGCAATACATCACCACCACCTTCATGCACATGACATTCACACATCGCACAAGTACCACCACCACCACAAGCTGAAGGTAAGAATACATTACTATCGGATAAAGCACCTAGTAACGTAGAACCAGGCTTTACCACTAAAGGATTGGCTTCATCTCCATTTACGATAATCTTTACATCTCCTTGCGGAACTAAACGTTTTCTCGCACTAATTAACATAAATGCTAAAGCAAGAATAACGATACTAAAGACCAAAACTGCTACAATAATATTCATAACTACTAAAGTGAAATGTAAAATTTAAAATTCAATAGCTAAAATTTAAAATTGGTCATTACCTATTTCAAATTCGAATACTGATTTCTATCTTTTAACAATTACAAAATATATATTCTAAATAAACATCAATGTGCCTGTAAACCAAACTGCCTACTGCAACTGTTGACTGCCTACTGTTTTCTATTTAAAAGCTGCTGGGTCAATACCCAATAAACTCATAAAAGCAATCCCCATTAATCCAGTAAGAATGAAAGCCATTCCTAATCCTCTTAATGCTGGTGGTACATCTGAGTAACGGATTTTCTCTCTAATGGCAGCAATGGCAATAATTGCTAAAAACCAGCCAAATCCACCGCCTAATCCAAATGCTACAGACTCTCCAAAATTGTATTCTCTAGCAACCATGAATAAAGAACCACCCAAAATAGCGCAGTTTACAGTAATCAATGGTAAGAAAATACCTAAAGAGTTATATAAAGAAGGAGATACTTTTTCTATCACCATTTCCACTAATTGCACCATAGAAGCAATAACAGCAATGAATAGAATAAATCTCAAGAAAGAAAAATCAAATCCTAATGGTCCTGTCTCAGATAATAAATATTCATTAATCATCCAGTTGATTGGCATCGTAATTCCCAAAACGAAAATTACTGCTAATCCTAGACCAAAAGCGGTCTTTACGGTTTTAGAAACTGCCAAAAAGGAACACATTCCTAAGAAATAAGCCAAGACTAAATTTTCTACAAAAGCAGCCTTTAAAAAAATATTAACTAACTCCATGATAAATGGGTTAATGTAAAATTCAAAATGTAAAATTTACATTTCGCTTTTACTTATTTTCTAATGAAGTAATTAACTTTTTGTTGTTAATCACTCGTAATTTTTATGTCACTAAATCTAAACTCAATTATGAAATATCTACTAACGCAGGATTTCTACTTCTTTGAATCCAAATAAAGATACCAATGATGAACATTGCCGCTACAGGCAATACCATCAAGTTATTATTAGAATACCAAGAAAACCAAGAACCTTCTGCTAAAGTATTAATCATATAATCCGGGCTGGCACCGATAATCTTCATTTCAGCAGCACTACCTGCAAATAAACTTCCTTTACCGAATAGCTCTCTGACTAAAGCTATCGCAACTAAGATGACCCCATAGCCTAATCCATTACCGATACCATCTAAGAAAGAACGCCAAGGTTTATTTGCCATCGCAAAAGCCTCTAAACGTCCCATTACAATACAGTTAGTGATAATCAAACCAATGTAAATAGTTAATTGACGATAAACAGGATAACTAAAGTATTTTAAGGTCATCTCTACAATTGTTACCAAGGTAGCAATGATTACTAACTGGACAATCATCCGAATGGACTTAGGAATTCTAGTTCTTAACAAAGAAGTAAATAAACTAGAAAAAGCACATACGAAAACAACCGCTACAGAGATAACAAGCGATGGTAAAACCAAAGACGTAACCGCTAAGGCAGAACAAATTCCTAATACCTGAATGGTAATCGGGTTATTGTCTGTTAATGGGTCTGTTATTAATTTTTTCTCTTTTTTGCCAAAAAGAGGCTCTTTTTCTTTTACTGCAGGAGCCGTTGTAACTTCAGCCATGATTTTATTTTTGTTGGAGAATAACCATTCTCCATTATCGAAATATATCGTAAAATTGTCGAATATAGACTAGACAAATATTTTTCAAGTTCGTTGCTTACCCTTTTACTTTACCAAAATAAGGCTCGTAATACTTAATGCCTCTGTACAACATTTCATCTACTCCATTTGCGGTTACCGTTGCACCAGATAATCCATCCACATCATGAGCAATATCTTTAGCACCACCTTTAATTACACCAACAGAAACATAATCTCCGTTTTTGTAAATTTTCTTGCCACCAAATTGCTTCGCAAAAGCAGGATTATCTTTAATTTCTGCACCTAATCCTGGTGTTTCTCCAGCATGGTCAAATGATGCACCTACTACTGTTGTAAAATCACTTTGTAAAGCGATATTCCCCCATATAGCATCCCATAAGCCACTTCCTCTTACTGCAACAATATACACTTTTTCACCACCCGCATTATAAATAAATAAAGGTAATTGTCTATCTGCTTCTAGTTTCTTAGCTTCTTTAGCAATATCTACTTTTTCTGCCATAATTCCATCAATCTCATCACCATTCATATCCAATACTTTCTGTTCCACTTTTTCTTCAAAAAGCGTTAATACATCTTGGTCACTAAAATCACCAACTGGACGATCTAATTTATCACTAATAGCTGATAAGATGGCTCTTTTATTAAATACATCTGCATTTTGAGCTACTTGATCTTTAGTACCATAAAATAAGCTAGATAATGTTAAGGCTACTAAAACAGTCATTGCTAAAGTAAAACCTACTACATAATTTGTACTTTCCATTATATTCTTTTTAAGAGGTCAGAGGTCAGACCATGAGGAATGGCAGTTCCGAACCCGAAGGGATGGGCTGCCAAAATTTACTGTCAGAAGTCAGATTTTCAGCATTGCCGTCTGACTTCTGACAGCGTAGCGGTCTGACTTCTCACTTCTATTTTTAAGCATTTGCTCTATTCATTCTTCTAGTCATATTTGCATCCAATACATAATGGTCAATTAGTGGAGCAAATACGTTCATAAATAAAATAGCTAACATCCATCCCTCAGGGTATGCTGGATTTAATACACGAATAATCATTCCAATAAAACCAATTAGGAAACCATAAATGATTTTTCCTCTATTCGTAGAAGCTGCGGTTACTGGGTCAGTCGCCATAAATGCCATTGCAAAGAAGAAACTTCCCATCCAGAATTGGTAGTACCAAGGTACACTCATAAATGGGGTCGCATCCCATGCATTTAATAGCATTGCCATTACTGCTGCGCCTACAACCATAGACAACATGATTCTCCAACTCGCTATGCCTGTTGCAATTAAAATACCTGCACCTGCTAAGATTAACGGTTTAGAAGTTTCTCCAATTGAACCAGGAATTGCTCCCCACCACATTTGAGATTCACTATATACTCTAGTTACATTTTCCCAACCACCTTGGTAAGCTAAACTCAATGGCGTAGCTCCTGTGTAACCGTCAATGACAGTTGCGTTGGGGTCAAATAAACTTGTAAATCCGAGCGATTCAAATAAAGGGTTGAAGAAACCCGTAAAGATTGCTCCATATTCTACGGCTGCTCCTGCTTCAACTTTGGATAATCCCGCTACCCAAACTTCATCACCTGAAATAGTGGTTGGATAAGCAAAGAAAATAAATACCCGTGCCAATAGAGCTACGTTTAGAATATTCATCCCTGTACCACCAAAAGCTTCTTTACCAATGATTACAGCAAAGGCAACTGCCATTCCTAACCATAATAAAGGAACATCTGGAGGCATAATTAATGGAATCAATGCACCTGACACCAAAAACCCTTCTTCAATGGCATGCCCTTTCTTGGCAGCATACCAAAATTCAATACCTAATCCAACTAAGTGGGCAACCACAAAAATTGGAATTAACTTCACTAAACCATAAGCTAACTTCAAGTGTAAGCCTTGTACAAAGCTAGGATATAAACCTAAAGCAGTAAAGTGTTGATGTCCAATATTAATAGAACCAAACAAATAGCATAATTGCATGGCTACCACCACCAATACCATTGTTCGCTTCAAATCTATCCCATCTTTGATATGCGTTCCACCTTTGGTAACGTGGTCTGGCGCAAAAGCAAAAGTGAAAAAGCCGTCATATAAAGTATGTAAAAAGGGAGATTCCTTCTTGTCTGGCTCGATTTTCTTAAGAGTATCTAATAAACCCATATTTTGTTAATTACGATTATTTTCTTTCTTTTCTAAAATTAGAAGGTTGATGAATTTATCATTCATCATTTATAATTCATCATTCCCTACGCTTGCTCTCTCATAATCTCCAAGCCTTCTCTCAAAATACTTTGTAAAGGTTGCTTAGAAGTACAAGCAAATTCACAAAGTGCCACATCTTCTTCTAATAATTCATTGATGCCTAATCCTTCCATTCTTTCAAAGTCATTGACGATAATGGCTTTCATCAAGTGTTGTGGATAAATATCCATTGGCAATACTTTCTCGTATTGTCCAGTGACCACAAATGCTCTTTTTTCTCCGTGTGTATTGGTGTTCGCTTCATAAGTTACGTCTGCCAAACCACTCAAGAATGTTTGAGAAACACTTGGTCTTGCATCCATTGGTGCTAACCAACCAAACATTTCATATTCGTTTCCTTCTTTAATTGTGGTAACCTGATCATCTCTAAAATCTAAAAATTCTTCCTTCGTTTTTTGAGCGCCTGACAAAACATCTCCTGAAACCAATCTTACATTATCTCCAACAGTTCCTGCTAAAGCACCGACGTTTGCGCCCAAGTAAGTTTTCACATAACTTGGATTGCTTGCCTCTGAACCTGTAACGGCTACAATTCTTGACGCATCAAATTTTCCTTCTGCAAATAATTTCCCAATAGTAATGACTTCTTGCACACCCAATGTCCAAACTTTCTCATTTCCTGCAATTGGACTAATATGGTGAATCTGAATTCCTACATTACCAACTGGGTGCTTTCCATGAAACCAATGTTTCTGAACACCAGTTGCACCTGTAAAAACATTAGATGGGGCATTATCGCCTCTTCCGTCTAAACCTAAATGAACAGCTCCTTCTGTCAACATTCCCAAAATATCTAATCCTTTTTGGAAAGCTGCTCCTTGTCCTGCTACCACAAAATTCAAATCTGGTGCTAAAGGCGCAGAATCGAAAGTAGATACAAAAATGTTAGAAGGAATATCTGTAGCGTCAGGAATAACGCCAAAAGGTCTTTGACTAATCATTGTCCAAGCACCACTTTCTAATAAATGATTCACCAATACTTCTCTAGAAGTATTCGCTAAATCAAGTGTTGGAAATGATTTATAGTTAATTTCTTTATCTGCTAAAATCACTACTTCTTTAATAGAACGTTTTGCGCCTCTATTTACGGCAATGACTTCTCCACTCACTGGTGCTACATATTTAATATCTGGTCGTTTTTTGTCAAAACAAACCACATCCCCTGCTTGCACTTCATCGCCTACCGCAACAGTCACTTTAGGAATTGGAGAAATACCTACAAAATTTTGTGGTTGAATCGCATAAGTAGTCGCAGCACTTGCATTCACCACTTTTTCTGCTGCCCCTTCTAAGACTATATCATGTCCTGCTTTTAAAGCATAAAAAGTACCTTCCTTAATATAGTCTGGTTGCTTAGCTGCAAAAAGACCAGATAAAGATGGGAATAAAGACATGGATTCCTGCGTTTTTCCGTCTAACCCTGCTTCTTTTGCTTCTATCCTAATTAAGTTGTCAGAAACTTGAATAATTAGAAAAAATATGACTAAAATAGCCACACCCCACATCGCAAGGTTCAAAATATTGCTTCCGCTCCCAGCATCAGCGGCATAAGCGGTATTCGAAGAAAACAAGAATAACGCCACTAGAAAAGTGTATAAGATATTGTTTTTCAAAACTTTATGATTTAACCTTACTATGAAAATAAAGTACTTGTTTGAATCAATTTTTCAAAATTTCGGCAAAGATATAAAACCTTTTTATGTTTAGAAATAGCTTACTAGTATAACTCATTTAGTTTTAAAATTATTTAGACTGATTCTAAATAATTTTAAGTAAATTCACCCCTATTTTTAGCCTATAGCTTTTAAGCGTTATCAAGAAATAAGTTGCTTTATTTTCAAACGAAAATAATGAAGTCTCATTTTTACCCTTATCTTGATTCGATTAATCTAGACAACCAACCATATTATAAAACCTAAAAAATATTTATCGGAAAATTTAGTCCTATAGAATATATGACTATTATAAAGAGAAGGAATAACTACAAAAAAATAAGGGATCACTTTAGTGATCCCCAATTAAAAACCTATAAACAATTTAGCTAGTTTAGAAAACGGGAACAAATTTAAAAAGTTTCTATATTTAAAAACAAAATTCATTATTCTTAATTCACTTTGCTACTTATCTTCTTAGGTTTCGCACCCTTAAAGTTAAGTTTTGATAATTAGTTGGAATTACAAGTATTTTTTATTACAGACTGAAAATCAATGCTTTACATTTTTTTTGATTAGATAGTAAATTATGTTGCTGTTTCATTTTGAGCTACCAT
>JBGCFJ010001170.1:0-13047 GCA_045106885.1 Saprospiraceae bacterium | reverse complement strand
TTGCCAATATTTCCAGCCACCATTTAAAACCGCTACTTTTTCGTGTCCTAACTATTTCAACATAAACCACAAACGAGCAGCAATGCCTCCATGTCCTTGGTCGTAGGCTATTACTTGGGTATTTTCGTCAATTCCCCAATTAGACAATAATCTAGTTATTTTAACAATACTAGGAAATGGATGTCGTCCCGTTGTTCCTTTGATAATTTCACCAGACAAATCGTCGTCTAAGTGTGCATACTGTGCCTTTGGAATATGCGATTGATGATAGTCCTTCCGACCACCTTCCTTGTCTGCTAAAGAAAATCGACAATCAATAATTACTAAATCTGGTTGATTTAGCATAGTTTTAAGTGCAGCAGCAGAAATAATCGTTTTATACATATTGCTTGATTCGAAATGGTGATAGCTATTGATTACATCCTCAAAGAAACAATAATTTTGAAAAATTTCAAGGGGAAATGCCAAGGCAAAATAAATATACTCACCGTAACAATTGAACATCTCCAGAATGGAATACGCAGGTCCAGAGTTTAATTTAAATGATGCACAATCAGGTTGGGTAGTTAGTGCACCATCTTTTGTAGCGATGTTGATTTCACAATTTAAGTTACCGCACAATAGTAATATCCGCCTTAATCACTTTCCCTTCATTCAAATCCAATTTAAACATATAATAATAAGTGCCTTGAGGTAATACACCACCAGTATTATTTTGTCCATACCAATCATTCTGATAAGGTTTTGCTTGAAAAACGACATCTCCCCAACGGTTAAAAATGATTATTTCATTCTTTTCAAAAAGTGTTGGATTATTGGCCAAATCGTCAAAGATAAATTGTTCGTTTAGGCCATCTCCATTTGGCGTAATTAGTCTAGGAATTTTCGTTTCATCAATTTCTCCCGAACAATTTATCGTTTCAATTTCAAATATTTGTGTTAGCACTAAGGATGTATCCGTTTCATTCCTAATTGTTAAGGAATAATTGCCCATTGCCAATGCGGCTAATTCAAAAGTAGCGCTAGTTTGCCCTTCCATTTGAGTTCCGTTCGGGGCTGTCCAATTAATCAAATAATTGTCCGAACTTGGTTGAATGAATACGTTTAATTGACCGTTATTTTCTTCGGGACAAGTACCGATTGTATTTAATTCCACATTGAGCATTATTTCTGGTTCGACAACTGGTTCAAACCTTCCACATTGACAATTTTCATTAATTCCATCTACCACGGTATTTACATTACCATCATTACAAGTCGCTCTAGTTTGGTCGTTTCCTTCACAAAATTGATTAAAATCGCCTTCCCAAGGTAAGAGTGGATTATTTCTAAAATTATAGCCTGTCCCGAATTGAACCGCAATTTCTCCTAATTCACAAAGATTTATTAGATTTTCAGGAAAACAACCAGACAAATTATTATCATTTAAGGCAATGGATTCCAGTTTCGGTAAATCACCATAGGTTTCAGGAATTTCGCCCGTTAGCTGATTATTTTCTAGGCGCAGAGAAACTAGTTTTTCCAAAAAACCAAATTCTAAAGGTAGCTCTCCCGTTAACTGATTATCATTTAATCCAATGCCTACTAATTTTGACAATAAACCAATTTCATTTGGTATCAGTCCTGTTAGTTGATTCCCAGCCAAATTTAAACTAACTAAATCCACCAAGTTCCCTAACTGGATAGGAATATTTCCAGTAAGATTATTCTGATTCAAAAATACTCCAGTCAAAGTTCGAATGTTCCCTATTTGAGTCGGAATCGTCCCTGATAATTCATTGACACTCAGGTTAAGTGTCGCCAACTTTGATAATGCAGCCAAAGCAGTCGGAATTATTCCAGATAATTGGTTATTTCTTAAATTTAAACTTTCTAACCTGCTTAAAGCCCCTAAACTTTCAGGTAAGCTCCCCGTTATCTCGTTATTCCCTAAAGACAAACTTTTTAAACCAGCTAAATCACCTATTTCATCAGGTAACTCCCCTACTAAATTATTGGTATTTAAGGTGATTCCAGATACACAACCTCCATTATTTAAAGTGATTCCTTGCCAAGTATTTATAGAATCGCTCAAATTCCAACTATCTGTCCATTCCGCTCCTTTCATTGCCTCATAAAAAGTTACTAAGACCAAAGAATCTGCACATCGACATTCGTTTCCTACACCTTGGTTTAGTTCCTCATTTATTCGAAAAAGAGGAGCATTTGGTGCTGAAAATGCATCAAAAAGAGGGAATAAATAGCAAAATAAGTATAAATAAAAGGGCATAAGTTATTTAAATCAAAAGATAAGCACTTATTGGGATTTTAAGTGGAAAGGTAATATAGTAAAGGGTTTTCTTATAAAATTATTTTCAACAATTTTTAAACGAATTGGCAAATAGAAAAGCGTCTAACATTAAAACAACCGCCAATAATGATATTTTATAACTCAAAACTAAGGGCTTATTCCCTTTTCAAAATTGAAAATTGTCAAAAAGAGTGCTTTTCCATTTTTATAAGAAAACCCTTTAAGATAGTATTTATTCCTTCCCTTTTATAATAAACAGAATTACGTAGGAATGTTTAGGAATTGTCGATTATTTGATAATTTGTCATCATCTTCACATTTTAGAATATTGACCACAAAAAGATTCTAATTTATTTTGTATGGTGACGAAGCTATGCTCCTTATTCTAAATTTTGGGCTAATATTCCTACAGACAGGGTCAGAGCGATGCTCTTTCTGGTAAATCGGAGCAAATCTTGTTAAAAAATCAAGGAGCATCGCTCCAAAACTGTCTGTAGACGTTGCTAAACTATCAGTTTTTCAGCTACCCGTCTAAGATTGGACATTTTTGACAACAGCGAATCTATATTCGCTGCTCCAAGCGTCGGAAAATATAGATTTTCCGTTGTCTGTTCTAAACTGGAGTGTCCAATTTTAGACGGGTAGCCAGTTTTTTTTAGGAGCGTAGCTTCGGCACTAGGCATTTATTTTAACTTAGGTTTCGATAATAATGAGTGTTGAAAAAAACATTTAGAGATTGAATAAGGAAAAGAAACAAATTAAGGTAGTGATTTAGCTAAAAAATGCTTGTTTACCACCATAAATTAGCCTTTCATTATTTCTTTAGAATGTTGTTTACCTAATTTCTTTGATTTTTTAAGAACAGAAAATATTGATAAGATTCAAACAAAATAATATCCTGATAACAACCCGAATAAGTTATTTTTCAAAATATTATTTTGTTTTAATTTTATTTTATTCCTAAATTTCTATCGAAACCTAAGTTTTAATGGTTAGTTTTTTTAAAAATATTAATCAGAAAATTTTAAATGAGTAAAATAAATTTAAGGATTATTTCTTTAAAAGTTTTCAACTCCAAAAATGATTGTATATTTCAGTTTTTTTAGATTAATCATTATTTTCCATGAACAAGTTATCCTATTTTGTTTTTTATGTTCTTATTTGTTTGTTTTTGACCAATTGTAAACCTCCAAAAATACCCGTGGAACAGACCATTCCAGATAAGCCAGTTGTTACAAAAAAAGAAGCTTTATCAGTCATTGAGGACAAAGCTGGGTTTCAACAAATATTAGCGGAACAAAAAGGTAAAGTCACCTTAGTCAATCTTTGGGCGACTTGGTGTAAACCTTGTGTTTATGAAATGCCAGCACTAGAAAAATTGCATCAAAATTATAAAGATAAAGGCGTGAAAATTATCGCTGTGTCATTAGATGAGTTGGAAAAGACAGATAGTCTAGTGCGACCTTATTGGGAAAGTAATGGATTTTCTATGGATGCTTATATCATTGGTGCAAAAGACCCTAGCACTATTTTAACTACAATTGACCCTTTTTGGATGGGCGTCATTCCTACTTCTTTTATCCTTAATGCCAAAGGAGAAAAGGTAGAAACTATCTCAGGAACTTTAAAGTATGAAGGGTTTGAAGAGAAGATTCTGGCTGTTTTGAATGCTAATTAGGTCTGCTTTATTAATAAGCTCTCAATGAGTAAATGTGAAAATGATTAAATGAGTAAATGTTGAGCGATAAATACCTAAAATAACCAAAATCATTTAAAATTAACAGCCATATTTACTCATTGAGAATTTACTTTGGTAGTGTTACATTTGTAAGGCTATGTCTAAGTAAACCCCATAAGAAACATTGGGTTTATAAAATATTGTAGCCTTACATTTATAGCACTACCTTTACTTTTATTAGAATATTTTTTTGACTCAAAATGATATGGGTAAAGATTCGTAGCTTAGACCTCTGGTCTGAGTAGACTTGAAAAACAGTAATACCTTTTTCTACTCAGACCAGAGGTATAAGCTACTTTTAGCCTATTTTTTATTCCGCACAATTTTCACAATACGGCTATAGATGATTTCCGATAAATTCCATTCATATCCATTAAAGTCAGTGGTATTATTAAATTGAATAACAACCGTATTAATGTCTTTATGATATTTGGCAATACTTTGATAACCAGGAACTAGCCCTGTATGTTCGTAGACATAAATGGAGGAATAAATTGCTTGTTCCCCCTCATCAAATAAGGAGCCATCGTTTAATGCCCTCAGAAATATCCCTACATCCTGTGCGGTAGCTATCATTCCTTGGTCTTTACTCTTAAAATCGGATTCAATGCCCACATAATAGCCACTCATAACATCATTTGTATCCACTTCATTAACCGAACCGAAAGTATGGTTCAGCCCAAGTGGTATCAAAATTTCTTCCTTGACATATTGATGACGGCTATACCCCACCACTTTTTCAATGATTCTGGAAAGCAATAAATAATTAGTATTGGAATAACCATATCCTTCATCTGGCTGAAAGTTCGCAGGTAAATCAAGAGCATATTCAAGCGCTCCATCACTACTATTCGGTGGGTTTTGCCAAAATTCATTATTATCGGTAAAATTGGGAATCCCACTCCGATGCTGCACCATCAATTTCAAGGTGATTTTTTCTGCATTTTCAATTCTTCCGACAAGTTCTGGAAAGTAATCCGCAAGCGTTTCGTCTAAAGACAAACGATTGTCATGGGCTAATTTGGTAATCACAACAGCGACATATAATTTGCTAATACTAGCAATCTTAAATAAAGCTTGCGGGTCGGCAGGTATTTGCTCTTTTCGGTTATGCCAGCCAGCCGTATAGAATGCGGGTGCTTTGCCTGCTTCATCTACATAAACAATCATTCCGTCAAATCCATGAGTAATTCCTTCATTTACTTGTTCTTGAACTGTATCAGGTAAGGGTAAAATCCAAGCTTTTACCAAAATCCACGGCACAAAAAACAGGGAGGTTATTGTTCCTACAAATAATACTATTCTAATTATTTGAGTACGCTTTTCTTTTGTCATAAAATCATGCTATTTCAGAATACTATTTTTTTACACTTTTCCTACAAGTGTGGCTTTAGTATAATATGAAAAAATCCTAAAAAAATTGAGCAATTATTTTCTTCACGTTCAACTCTTTCAGCGTTGGTGAATAGTCAATAATTTGCCATTCCCCCGCATTTTCATACAGGGTTATTGACGTTTAACCCATTCTGGGTTATTAATGGTATATCAAATTGCCCCATTTCCTACAAATCCCGTTTCCGCAATAACCAATAACAAACCCGAATATTAAAAGCCAACCAGCCGAATACAATCAATACTTCTTTCAGAGACACATAGTCTTGTATTTCCTGTAATGCCCACCGCTGATAGGGCAGATGAATTAAATTATTAATAGCTCGAATGGGGAAAAATGCAGCAGCTTTAGCTAAAATGTCAGGCATGGCTGCGTAATCTGACAAGGAATCAGGAAAATTCGTTAGAAAAAGAGTCGTTAATGGCTCGAAAGCTAAAGTATACATCATTAGCGCAACAATCACAATTCCAGAACGACGAATAACTAGGGTTGCCAAAAAAGCAAAAGTCAAATAAGTAATTACTTCCAAACAATAGGCGAATAAAAATTGAGTGGAATCAAAAATAGAAGCATAACTTTCTGGGTGACCAAAAATCAGCCCTGTTATAATTCCGAGTACAAATAATAAAACCGTGGCGGCGATTGCTAAAGCGACAATCAATAACAATTTGGAAACTAGCCAATCTTTTTTGCTCATCCCATCAATAATATTTTGGCGCAAGGTTCGATGTGTGGCTTCATTAGCAATCGAAATAACGACGATAAAGGCTAAAAATAACTTGAACCAAGTAGCAGCGTAGGTAATATTTTGCCAGATGTCTGGGAAATCATAAAAAGGAACCATGGTTGGGTCAAAACCATTAAAATCCGCGCCTTGTCTTTTTAGATAGTCAAAAAAGAAATGGACGCCAATAACGATGACACTCACCATAACGGTATAGAGGCCAATTAACACCCAAAACGGGCGATAATGTTTTAGTTTTAACCATTCTATTTGGAGTAATCGCTTCATTTTTTAGCTAATATTTTAAGGAATTCTTTTTCTAAACTTCCTTCTCGTTCTACTAAATGGTTAATAATTATTTTTTTTTCAAAAAGATGGCGACTTATATCATTGGTCGAAACTTCTGGCAATGCCGTCAATAGGCATAAATTATCTTTAATTTCTAGTTTTGAAATCCCTTGATAATTGCTAAAAGCATTTTGCAAATCGGCTAGATTATCTGCGCCTACTTCCACCATTCGTTGGTCAGACAATGCTGCTTTCACATTTCCTTGGAACAGTTTTTTGCCTTTCTTAAGCACCATAAAATCCGTACAAACCTTTTGTACTTCATCTAATAAATGACTCGCAAAAATAATCGTCTTTCCTGACTTTGCAATCTGTATTACCAATTCTCTAATTTCTACAATTCCCTGAGGGTCAAGCCCATTCGTGGGTTCATCTAAGATTAACACAGGAGGATTGGCTAATAAGGCAGCGCCGATGGCTAGACGTTGTTTCATCCCTAAAGAATAGGTCTTAAAAGGGTCATTTCTACGCTCATACAAACCAACCGTTTTAAGCGTAGGTGCTATATTTTCAACTGGGCATTTCTTTATTTTAGCCGCTACTTTTAGATTTTGCTCCGCTGTCATATAAGGATAGAAACAAGGAATTTCCAGAATTGCACCAACCTTTCGACGACTAGCAGCAGAAGGTGGTTCTTCAAACCATTCAAACGTACCAGAAGTTGGTTTGAGTACACTTAAAATCATGCCCAAAGTAGTGGTTTTTCCACTTCCATTTGGGCCTAATAAACCAAAAATCATCCCTTTTTCTATCTCAAAATTGAGTTGGTCTAAAGCAGTGAGTCGGCTATATTTTTTCGTTAAATTTTGGGTACTTAATACAGTCAATGGTCTTATTTTTTATTAGTATCTTTAATGTTATTTATGCTATCTAGGCGAATACTATCTGTTCTTATTTGGGCTTCTTCTTTTTCCTTTCTTCTTCGTTCTTCCCATTCTCTATGCCTTTTTTCTCTCCGAATTCGATTTTCGTCTTCATCTTTTATCATATCGACAATAAAACCAATGCCATTATCCATAGTAGAATCTTGAGTCGTCATTTTTTCATAGATATCAGGCAATTTCATTAAATCAATTGTTCCTTTTAAATTAAAAATATAGTGTCGTTCGGCATAACTGGCTATACCGATTATATCTTTTTCTGTTGGTTTCCCCAATACTTGAAATTCATTGCCATTTCCATCCCAAATAATGAACTCTTCATAGGCTTCTTCCTTTATTAATCTTTCTGCTGTATCAAAATAATCATCATTGGAAAAACGAGTCGGATTCATTAAATAAAAGTGTAATTTATCTACTCCTCGAACCATTTCATTATAACCTGAGTCATCTTGCAAATTTAACATTCTGAGGGTACTTGGCGTAAAAAATAATTGAAGTTGGATAGCATTACTGTCTTTCAACTCCTGCAAAATTTTACTTTGGGTAAACCCTGTGATATAACTGCCTGTTAGCAAAGAAAATAGGAGAAAAAAATGCCTCATAAAAACGGATAATTTAAGCTAAAATTGGTTATTCAAATAGGGTTCGTTTCCCCTTCAAAAGTAATAAAAAATCATACTTTTCTAAAACTAAAGCTACAAACTACCGCTTTTCATCGACTAAAAATCATACTTTTCTAAAAACAATTCAATCAATTGATTATCAACTACTTTAGCTAACAAAAAATAGTACTTAAAAGCTTGTTTTTTACCACGGAGAAACGGAGTACATAGAGGAAATGGAGTTTTTTTGACGAGTATAGTTTGAAGCGGTTCTTGTAAAATAGAAAAGTGCTCTTTTGACAATTCTCAAAAGAGAATAATCCTTTGTTTTTGAGTTATAAATTTGTCTAAAATAAATCCTATTAAGAGTGCTTCTAAAACTTGGAGTTCTACTTATTACCCACAGAATAAAATAACAAAATGGAGTCGAACCTACGCTCCTTTCAAAAATTTTCAACATCATTTGTGCTACAGACGGGTTCAGAGCGATGCTCTTAAGACAATTTTAAAAGGAGCATCGCTCCGCAACGGTCTGTAGAAACGCCGTTTATAACCTTTTTCTAAAGGAGCGTAGCTTCGGCACTCTAAAAATCATCCTATTATCTTAAAAGTAAAAAACTGAAACCTACAATAAAAAAAGATTTACCAAGCACCATCGCTTGGTAAATCAATACATTCTTAGTAAAAATGGTCTGATAAAACCATTTATTTTATTAAATTCTTTATTTTTCAACAAGGTATACGACTAAACTATACTCGTCAAAAAACTCTATGTCCTACATGAACTCCGTTCCTCTCCCGATTTGAAATACCCCGAAGAATCGGGGTAAACTGGGACAAGTTATGGTAAAAAAACAATCATTTATCTACTTCTTGTTCCCATCCTTCTCCAAAGCTTGAAAAGCTTCCATTCCACTTATCTTTAAGACTCTAGATAATTTAGCAATGGTATTTAAGTCAATTTCTCCATAAAGGGTCATGACCATAAAATTTTCATTTCCGCCAATAATCATTAGCAATTCACTGATTTGGTCGCCTTCTTCTCTAATCATAAACTGCACATTTTCTCCCGCATCTTCTACCGTCATTAATTCCTCATAACCACCATCATTTTGAATAATATCTACTGCATCAAAATAGAGTTTTTTGCTATTATCTGAATTATTTTTTACAATGGCTTTAATTCCTTTTAGTTTTGCCATTGCTTTTAGAATCTCTTCTTCATCGGCATCCTCTGCCTCAATTTCTGTAAATAAAGAGAACATTCTACTAGTTACGGTTACTTTGGTAAAACTAGTATCTCTTTGAAATTTTGAAAAATGCTTTGTAATCGCATTATTCTGAGCTTGTAAACTTACTGCAAAAAGCCCTACGAATAAAAATATGATTCCTTTCTTCATGATTTATTTTAAATTTTGAAAATTTGAAATTAAAAATTGTTATATGGTTATATGGCTATATTGATAACGGAACTAAAAATCTCGATTTAAGAATTATCTTGCGCTGTAACAATAAAACAATTTAGCAATAAAAAAATTTATTAGTTATTAGTACTAGGAGGTTTAACAACTTTGAAATTTTTGTAAGTCCCTAATTCATCCGTTATCCGCAAAAAATAAGTTCCGCCAGGCAAAGTTTTTAAATCCATTTTATAAGGCAAGTCCACTTCACCTACTGTCTGAATTTCTTTCCCTAATAAAGAATAAAAACCGACCTTCATTTTAGAAGCAATGCCTTTTTCTGTAGCAATATTAATATAATCCGTTGCAGGATTTGGATAAATATTCAAGCTAATGTCATTGATACTTACTTTTGATAAAGCATTCGTATTTTGCTGCTCAATAGTTGGTTTCCCAATAACAATTTCTTCTGAATGTAAATTATTGAAATTACCCAACCAATCACCACCGCCATTTTTCATCACTTCCATCATTCTAGACAAACTAGCCACATCAATAGTCCCATGTAAGGAAGCAATGACAAAATTTTGGTCCGCTCGTACTACCGCTACAAATTCTTGGATACCTTCCTCATTTTCTCTAATCATAAACCGAACATTATTACCTTCTGTTTCCACCACTACTAAATCTTCATAATCTGCATCTGGAATTAATTTATCCATAGCTTCTTGGTAATATTCCATACCAATAGCAGTTTCTTTATTCGCCAGTACCTTGATACCCTCAATATTAGCCAATGCCGTAAGGACTCTTTGTTCTTCCGCATCCTCCGTTTCAATTTCTTCTACTAAATCAAAGGTTTTTGCGGTCACTTCAAATTTATCAAAAACAGGGTTGTCATAATGTGTCTTGAAATATTTGTCAATCGCATTTTGTTGTGCAAAAATAGACAAACTAAATACCGTCATTAAACCTAATAAAAAAGGTCTTTTCATGATAATAAATTTTTAATTATTTAATCGGGTGAAATCTTACTTTTAACATACAAAAAGGAATATATATCCTAAGGAAAAATCCGTGTAAATCTGCGAAAATCCATTCAATCCGTGGAGAATCCTCCCAGTTCGTCTACCGCAAAATCTTAAAAAATCATCCTTCTTTTTCTTGAATTTTTACTCTCGTCTCTTCAAATTTATCTAAGGGCAAATCAACTTTCGATGCCTTATTCAACTTAGCAGAAATTAATAATAGAGCCTGTTTGGTGACTTCAAAAGCTTTTGCTGGGTCTTCCTCTTCTAAATCAGCAAGTTGAGTAGTCTCCTCTACAACTGACATCGGCTGGTATAAAAAATAAGAGGATAAACCTATCAATACTGCCGCTGCTACTTTCCAAACCATAGATGGAATCAATTGCCTGCTAATCGCTGACTTTTCCACGCTTATTTTATCCATTAAATCTGCCTCAAAAGTCGCATCTAAGGATAATTTGGAAAACTGCTGTAATTGTTTAAAATGCGTTTTTTCTCTTTCGGCTACCCCATTCAAGGCACTATTCAACAAAGCCTTTTCTTCTGCGTTAGTTGATTGTCCTTCCCAATATTTTTTCGCTAATTCCGACTGTTTTTTAGCTTCCATAATTTATTAATTTTCCAAGTTTGGCTTTAATCTTTTGCCTCGCTCTATATAAATTTACTTTTACTTGGCTATCCTTTAAATCCATTAATTCTTTTATCTCTTTATTTGTGTACCCCAATAAATCTCTTAATCTAAATATTTCTTTTTGTTGTGGAGATAAATCCTTCATCGCTTCATAAATGGATGCAATTAAATCATTTTCCTCTGTTTGAATGGCTGGATTGGCATCTCCTACAAAATGATTCGCTGCATAGGCTAAATCAACATTTTTTCGACTGGCTGCCTTTAATTTATCCAACGCCAAATTCCGAGTGATTCTAATACACCAAGCCTCCTTATTATTTACACTTGCCAATTCCGCTCTTTTCGTCCAAACTTTTAAAAATACCTCCTGCACAATATCCTTCGCCAATTCGGCATCAAAGACGATACTCAAAGCATATCTGTATAGTTTATTCTGAAACGGTAATATGTCTTTTTTAAATTGTTCGGTACTCATATTTGGTGGTAGACGATTGAGTGGGGCTTTGGTTACAGGTCTTGTGAAAATATTTTTTGGTGCTTATAAGGTTGGGTGGTTTCGGGTGTCAGGCTAGATGTAAATATCCGATGAATGGATGGATAATTATAATGTTTTCAATCGTTTGGTGACTGAATTAAAACAAAATTGATACGCTTTTTTCTTTGACGCTGATTTCACTGATTTCACTGATTTTTATGATTTTTTATGTTTCATTGCTTAAATCAGCGAAATCAGCGTCGAAAATATACTTCTAAAAAATTTTATTACGCTACTAGCAACCATTAATCTTCATTCTAAAATTTTTCACATGGCAACCGTGTACCGTACACCGTCAACCGAATAAACTATATAATCTCCTCAAATTCCTCTTCCGCTTTCCCTGCTATAAACCTTCCTATTCCGCCTAATTTTTGCTGATGCATTTTGGGCAACATTTCTATGACTTCCGCTATAAATGGTGCATCTACAATCGCTTTAATCGCTTCCACAGAATCAATAACATCACCGCTACGAAACTTGTAGGTCAATTCATAAAGTCCAGATTCAAACTTAGCGGAATATTTACTATCATGTAAAAATAAAGTGATTTTTAAGCTAGGATGTGGAATGTCACCGACGATACGCATGTTGAATACTTTTGGTTAATAAAGTGTAAAGTTGAACAAATTCGGGGAATTTTTGCAGGTATTTCAGGTGCTTTTTTATCGTTTTTTCGTCATTTCTTCTGGCTGGTCCTGTTTGCATTTCGTAGGGGGTATGCTGGTTTATTTTTAAAACGGTTTCTAAAATTAAGGGTTTTAAAAGACCAAAATCTACCCCAGCCTCCGTGGTAATCTGCTGACCTAAGTGAAATAAATGGTTAGAAAAATTATTCACCATGACCGCAGCTACATGTAAAACTGCTCTTTCTTCGTCTGTAATTTTCGTTACTGTTTCACTGATTTTTTCGCCTAATTTTAAGAGCATTTTTAGGTCTTTTTTCTTACCTGCATCTACACAAATAGGAATGGTCGCAAACTTTACTTTTCTCGATTTAGAAAAAGTTTGCAAGGGATAAAACACCCCATATCGTTTAAAATATTGGGCAATCAGTTGACTGTTTGCCGCACCTGAGGTATGCACGACTAATTTTTCTTTCATCCCTTTATTTGCTCGCAAATTAGCGACTACTTCTGAGATACTATCATCTCTAACAGCGATAATATATACATCCGCCTGAGCATCAATTTTGGTCAAATCATTTACGGCAATTCCTTTTACTTTTTTGGCTAAAAATTCCGCATTTTCAATATTTCTACTAAACACTTGATGGATGGCCAAACCTTTTTTATACAATCGTTTACCTAAGTGGTAGCCTACGTTTCCTGCGCCGATGAGTGTAATGGTCATATCTTAATTAAATTAGTTAATTGAAGCACCAACTGGTAGAAAATAGTGGGTCAACAGTAGCTTAGACCTCTGGTCTGAGTAGAAAATCGTGTTACAGCTGTACTCAAACCTACTCAGACCAGAA
>JBGCFJ010000117.1:0-1676 GCA_045106885.1 Saprospiraceae bacterium | reverse complement strand
GTTTGTAATTGCTCACAACCACTAGCATCTTCTATTGCTAAGGCATAAGTACCTGGTAATAAATTTGTTTGTAAGGAATCAGTAGACCCATTATTCCATCCAAATTGGAAAGGTGCTGTTCCTCCAGTAACAATAGGCGTAGCAGTACCATTTGCCATCATCGGTCCATTCGCATCCGTTTTATCAATAGTTACCATCAGAGAATCAGGTTCTATAATAGTAACTTGGCTAACAGAAGAAATACCATCAGCATCCGTTATAGTTAAAGTATAATCTCCAGCACTCAGGTTATCAAGAGTAGAAAACGTATCCCTTGTATTCCACAAATAACTATAAGGAGGATTCCCTCCATTTTCTTTTGCAATAATAATCCCGTCATTCCGTCCAAAACAACTAATATCTTGTTTGACAATTTGTATGTTCAAATCAGATTCACCATCATTATTAGTTGAACAAGCGATGCCCTCACCTCGAATACCAATTGGCACATCCGCTAAATTAAAACCTGCTACGGTTAATTGTTGTCCAACATTCGCATTTTTTATATTTGGTGGAAAAAATGGGTCTTTATGATTCTCCATTAAGGTAATGATACCACTATTACAGGTCTTTAAATTAGTAAAAGAGAATAAATCTATTTTTTTTCCTTTTTGAAAAGAAATACCTGCCGTTCCTTGCGAACCAAGGGCAATGGAAATATAATCAAAGTCTGGTGCTTCTATAGGAGTAGTATCAGTACCAATGACAAAGAAAATTACATTTTCTAATAAATTGGTGATTTCCCCAATTTCCAATTGTCCTTTAGGTGCTTTGATGGTCACCTGCGCCGTACTCACTAAATTATTAGGAAAATCCCATGTAGTATCCGAAATCATGGAGACAACAAAATCGCCATTATCCGATTGTGATAATTCAAAGTCTACTACACAGTCTATTGTGTCACCAACGACTAAGCTAGGCGATAAGCCAAATACTCGTAGACAGGCACAAAAGACCAAAAAAGTGATTAAAAGTAAGTTTTTACCTATGTTCATAGAAAGGAGAAATTAAACTACGAACGAGACTCTCTCAAAAAAATGGAACGTTTAGTTTTGCTCTATTATCATCAGTTAAGAAAAAATTCATTTTAAATAATTATTCATAATAAATTTTTATTTGCAATTGATAACCTCAAACTATTAATCTGAGGAATTAGGAGAAAATCTCATTCTTTTCTAGATTGATATTAAGACTAAATGAAATAGGTTCTATAAGGTTAATATTGCTAGTATTGCTACTAACAAATGATACTGGTGATTTTCTAAATTCTGAGATAAGGTTAAAAACGGTAAGCAGGAATTATTCTTAGTTACTCAGTTTCTATAATTACTTAAAAACTAAAAATGGGTGCTGATTCAACTTTCTAAAACTAGTAAAAATGATAGTTTAATAACACTAAACCTTCCCCTAAAAAAATTAATTCCAAAAAGTGTTTATAAGGCTTTATTATTAAGCAGACAATAAATATACCAATTTTTAATATGAATAAAAAATATTTATTTTTTTCTTAAAAATGGCAGTTTAGCATGGTTATTGAAAAACTTTTAGATGTACGTCTAGGTAGTAGCAATTTGTTTCCATTTTACTCTAAGCAATAAGAGTCAACAAATTATATTCCATACTTTTTATTATAATCC
>JBGCFJ010001169.1:0-2125 GCA_045106885.1 Saprospiraceae bacterium | reverse complement strand
TGGGCACTCAATTCAAATTAATCTTATACACTAGTACTATTAATAATGCTCAAAATATTTCGAGTCAATGCTTTAGGCGGATTGATAGCTTAAATCAAATACTAAGTGATTATGAGATTTCAAGTGAAATTAGCCAATTATCAGCAAGCGCAGGAAAGGGTCAAAAAATAAAAATCAGTTCAGAACTTTGGACGATTTTAAAACAAAGTAATTTTTATGCTAAAAAAAGTGACGGGGCTTTTGATATAAGCATAGGCCCGCTTAGTAAATTATGGCGGTCAATGTTTAGAAGGTCAGAAATTTTTAACGGAGTAAAAATAAATAACGCTAAAGCAAAAACAGGTTTTCGTAAAATTAAATTTCATCCTTTCTCCAAACGAGTTCGGTTAACACAAAAGGGAATGCGTTTAGATGCAGGAGGTATAGCCAAAGGATTTACGGTTGATGAAGTAGTCAAAATTATTCGTAAAAATGACATTACTCAATTTTTAGTTGATGGAGGAGGTGATATTTATGTTGGTCATCCCCCACCCGACCAATTAGGCTGGCAAATCAAGATTGCCATTGAAAATACGGTTGGAACACAGGAAGAAAAAATGGTCTCCTTAAAAAATACTGCCATTGCCTCATCTGGTGATACTTACCGTTTTTTGGAATGGGAAGGCAAACGCTATTCACATATTATAGACCCTAGAACTGGCTATGGCGTTATTGATAGAAAAATTGTTAATGTACAAGCTAATTCATGTATGAAAGCCGATGCTATTGCTTCCACTTTGAGTGTACTTAATGAACAAGAAAAGAATCAATTTATAAAAAAAATGAAACAGGTTAAGGTATTTTAAGAGAATTTGGTAATTTGTGACGACGCTCGAAAAGGGTGCATCATCAATTACTATAAACATAAAAATCATGCAAAGAAGAAAGTTTTTAAAATCTAGTACTTTAAGTGCAGCGTTATTAGCAACTGGCGCAGGTTGTGCAACTGCCGCTACTCCATTGGCAAAAAAATCAGAAAAATATAAATACCAATTAAAATATGCGCCTCATATAGGCATGTTTAAAAACCATGCAGGAGAAGACCCAATTGACCAACTTAAATTTATGGCAGACCAAGGATTTACCGCCTTTGAAGATAATTGGATTGGAAAAAGAGAAATCCTCTTACAAGAAAAGATGGCAAAAACCATGATGGATTTGGGCATGGAAATGGGCGTTTTTGTAGCGCATAAAATTTATTGGAAAGAACCCAACTTAGCAAGTGGTAAAGAAGAGTGGCGAACGGAATTTTTAACCCAAATCAAAGAATCGGTAGAAGTAGCTAAGCGAGTAAATGCTAAATGGATGACAGTGGTTTGTGGACATGTAGATTTAAAACAGGATATGGGGTATCAAACGGCCAATGTAGTAGAGACGCTAAAAAGAGCTTCGGAATTATGCGAACCATCAGGCGTAACCATGGTCTTAGAACCGCTTAATTTTAGAAATCATCCTGGCTTATTTTTGACCAAAGCAGCACAAGCTTATCAAGTTTGTCAAGCGGTAGATAGTCCTTCTTGTAAAATTTTATTTGATATTTACCATCAACAAATTCAAGAAGGAAACCTAATCCCAAATATTAAAAAAACCTGGGATGAAATTGCTTATTTCCAAATTGGGGATAACCCTGGTCGAAAAGAACCAACAACAGGTGAGATTAATTATAAAAATGTGTTTAAATATATTCATTCTAGAGGTTTCGACGGTATCTTAGGAATGGAACATGGCAATTTTTATCCAGGAAAGGAAGGGGAGCAAAAATTGATTGCGGCTTATCAGGAATCGGATAAATTTTGATTGGGGATAGTTAATGGGCTATTTTCCACGTGTATGAAGATAGTCAATATCACGGATGATGGGCATCACAGATTTTCACTATTTATTGTAAGAGACTTTTTATAACGTAGCACTCTGAGTTGTGTGATGTTCGTGTATTTTCATCACTTAAGGCAAAGTGGAGAAAATAATTAGCCAGTTAGGCTAGTCAATTTTTCTTCTAAGGAATTCAAAAAATGCTTGCATAATGGATTATACAAGCATTTTTTGAGTTTCTTAGAAGGAAAAAAGGCAGTATAAATGGTTGATT
>JBGCFJ010001168.1:0-2333 GCA_045106885.1 Saprospiraceae bacterium | reverse complement strand
GGTGTTTTTGGATATATTTTGCTGCCTTTGATGGTTGCGTAAAAGTATTTGCCAAATTAATAAAAGGCAGTTCGCTACAATGCGCCTTTATAATTTCCAAGGCTATCGGTTCGTCATCTAAAGCAATACAAGTTAACATTTAAGCAAAAATTTTAAGGTGAACTTGATACTGTTTTTCCGCTTCTTTAATGTCCAAATGATAACGATTCCCATAAATTAATGCCAATCTATTTTTGACATTATTGATACCAATTTGATTAGATTCCGCTATGCGTACTTTATCGGGTAGAATGTCATTTTGTACCCTAAATTCTAATGTCTCCTCTCCTATTTCAAGATTAATTTTAATGCATGTTTTCGCTTCATTACTCACGCCATATTTAAACGCATTCTCTATAAATGGTATTAAAAGCATAGGGGAAATCTCCCATGTATTTGGATTGCCTATTATGTTAAATTCGACAACTGTTTTATCTGTCAATCTTAATTTTTGCAACGACAGATAATTATTTAAATAGGCTATTTATTTGTCTAAAGATACCGTTGATACATTCGCTTCATTCAAGGAATAGCGCATCAAATCGGATAATTTAGCAATACTATCTGCGGTATGGTCTGATTTAATAATGGCTTGCCCATAAATATTATTCAACACATTAAATAAAAAATGTGGATTAATTTGCGTCCTTAATAAGGCTAATTCTGCTTTTGACTTCTCCATTTCTATCGACTTAATCCGTTCATTTAAGCGCATGATAAAGGAAGCAATTAACACCATAATAAAGCGTGGTAAAGTACCTCTCAACAAGGCTTTAAGCGTCCCTAAATCAGGATTACATTGCATTGAAAATACCCTTACGTAAATGACAAAAAGCACCAATGAAGCTATTATAAAACCGATAAGCATCGCTGTAAAAGCAAACTTTTTTTGTTTAAAATAATAATGAGGAATCGCAAAATAATAGTTGAAATAGAACAAGCCGACCGTCAAGCCACTCAGTACGATATAATTAATAATATAGCAGTTACTAATTGTAAAATTTTCTTGTAAGGTAGGCATCAGTACTACTGGTAGTATTAAAAAAACCAGCCATCCAATTAGGTGTACACTACTATTTATAGCCTTTTTATTCATATATGAACAAAAGTACTTTTTCTTTAGTTTTTTGGGGAATTTTATCGGTGTAGGAAGGGGTTTTATCGGAGTTTGGAGATAACATATCCAATCATCGAGTCAAAATGGTATCGCTCCAAGCCCTGAAAAGGCGAAATAAGGCAACTAGAAGATAACCAACGATTTTTAGGACTTTTTTCATATACTACATTTATCGTTTTAGGTAAGTAAAGGTAGAGATTGTTTTTGGATTATGGAATTTTAGGACAACCAAACCAAAAAAATCAAGTAAACTTACCCAAACTAACTAGTCCTTAAATCCACTACATGCAAAAAAAGACCTTAACTATAGGCATTCTAGCCCACGTTGATGCAGGAAAAACTTCCTTAACAGAATGTCTGTTATATACCGCTGGTGCAACCAAAAATAGAGGTAGTGTAGACAAAGGCTCTGCTATTACAGATGGCTTAGCGATGGAAAAAAATAGAGGCATTTCTATCAAGACAGCGACGGTTGATTTTGTTTGGCAAGACACGAAAATTAATATAGTGGATACGCCTGGGCATATTGATTTTTCGGCAGAAGTAGACAGGGCTTTGGCAGTTTTGGATATGGCTATATTAGTCATTTCAGCAGTAGAAGGCGTGCAAGCGCATACCTTAAATTTATGGGAGAGTATTCGGGAACGACAATTGCCAGTTTTAGTTTTCGTCAATAAAATAGACCGAGCAGGGGCAGATTTAGAACATGTTTTCAAGGATTTTGAAAAGGATTTAGGTGCTACCTTATTTGCTTTAAATTATGGAGATATTAGTGAACCAGACCAGCCTAAAGTAATTGATTTTAAAAATAGTCAACCTTATTTAGAGACAGTTATCTTAGATAAATCTTTTGAAAATTTAGCGGAATTAAATGAAGATTTTTTGGAAGCTTACTTAGAAGGAAATACAGGGAATTTATCGACTATTTATCAAAAGGCAGTTACACAAATTCAGGCACAACAATTAGTTGGCGTTTTATTTGGTAGTGCTAAAATGGATTTGGGAATAGAGGTGCTATTAAATACAATGACTACTTTATTTACAGCCAAAGTTATTGAAGCACACGAATCGGTTGCCAAAGTATTTAAAGTGGAATATGATGCTAAATTAGGACGTTTGGCGCATGCCCGATTGTATAGTGGTCACTTAAAAAATAAGGATACTATTTGGTCACAGT
>JBGCFJ010001167.1:0-3851 GCA_045106885.1 Saprospiraceae bacterium | reverse complement strand
CCATTTGCGCATGCGCACGTTCGCTGGCGTGCATGCCTGCATCAAACCACACAATAGCTTTTCCTTCTTTGACCATGGCTTCTGCTTCTTCCTCCGTAATTTTTGCCCTAGCCAATGCAGTACTAATTTCTTTCCATTTATCTAATTGGGCTAGATTTTCTTTGGTAGAAATAAACATTAACTTAATGGGTCTGCCCATGACCGACTTGCCAATATCAATCATCTTCACTCGGTCAGAGGTCGTGGCTAATTGATTATAATAATCTAGCATTTGGTCATAGTCTGCTAACTTATAATCTGCCCCTACTTGGAAACCGAATACCTCTTCAGGCGAGGGTACTTTTTGGGCATGGACTATAGAAATATTACTGAGCAAAAAGAGACAAAAAAATGTTTGTAGTATCCTTTTTATCATGATAAACTGGTTTTAGTTATTTGCGGCTAAAATAGGATTAATCTGTTTAAAAATGGTTAGGCAACGATAATAGTTTTGGAAAAAAAGCTTATTTTTGGATTATGAAGCAGCAATTACCAATCGGAATTCAGAGTTTCAGTCAAATTCGTGAACTGAATTTTCTTTACGTAGATAAGACGGAAACCATTTTTAAATTAATTAAATTTGGAAAATATTTCTTTCTTTCTCGTCCTCGCCGATTTGGTAAATCGCTGACCCTTTCTACCATTAAAGAATTATTTCAGGGTAGTAAAGAGCTATTTGATGGACTTTGGATACAAGACCGTTGGGACTGGACGCAACAACACCCTGTTATTCATATTTCTTTTAGTAGTATTGGTTATAAAGAATTGGGTTTAGAAGTTGCTATTGAAATACAATTAGATAAAATAGCCAAAGCAAATAATATTCAATTAAAGGAACAGGGAATCAGTCAAAAATTTAAAGCATTAATTGAAAAATTAGCGTCCAAAAATAACGTGGTCATATTAATTGATGAATACGACAAACCCATTATAGATTATTTAGATGACCTACCTCAAGCCAAAGCGCACCAAAAAATACTGAAATCGTTTTACTCAGTTATTAAAGACTCTGACCCTTACATTCGATTTTTGTTAATTACAGGCGTTTCTAAATTTAGCAAAGTCAGTATTTTTTCAGAATTAAATAATTTAACGGATTTAACCATACATTCCAAATTTAGCACCTTAGTCGGGTATACACAAATAGAATTGGAGCAATATTTTGAAGAAGGAATAATGGAATTAATTGGAGAATTAGCACCTACAAAAGATGCGCTATTAGCAAGAATTAAGGAATGGTATAATGGCTATAGTTGGGATGGTAAAAACTTTTTGTACAATCCATTTTCTATCCTCTCTTTTTTTGGTGATGGACAATTTAGAAATTTCTGGTTCAGTACAGGAACGCCTACCTTCTTAGTTAATCTTTTGAAAGAAAGAAATCTATATAATATTAGAGAAACAGAAGTAGGCGAAGCTACTTTCAATAGCTTTGATATTGAAAATATGGACACCCATGCCCTTCTTTTTCAAACGGGCTATTTGACGATTAAATCTATCGAACCACTCTTCAACCTATTTACACTTGATTATCCTAATCGAGAAGTCAAAGACAGTATGCTACAGTATTTAGTAGCGGGCTTTAATCATGGTTCTTATGCTAAAACGACGCCCATTGTTATCAAATTAAGAAAAGCTTTTTTAACCAATGATGTTGATAAAATCATCAGTATTATCAACAGTCTTTTTAAGTCTATTCCTTCTCATATTTTTATCAAAGAGAAAGAAGCATACTACCATTCTGTTGTCTTTTTAGTTTTCCAATATTTAGGTCAGTTTATCGAAGCAGAAGTCAATACTTCTGATGGTAGAATTGACGCAGTTGTGCAAACAGATTCACATATTTATGTGGTAGAATTCAAATTAGATGAAAGTGCCGACAAAGCCATTCAGCAAATTCAAACAAAAGCTTATCTTGAAAAATATAAAAATCAAGACAAACAATTAGTAGGGCTTGGTATCAATTTTAGTAGCAAAAGTAAAAATGTATCTGAGTGGAAAATGATTGATTTTGTTTAACTCCTCTATTTCCCAAAATTTCCCGCTACTATCACCTTCCATACATCTAAACAATTTCTTCCGCAGAAAACTACTGGTTTTTGATATTGAAAACTTACCTTTAGCGTAAATTCTCAATGAAATATAGTATCGACGAATTGATAAAAACGACGAATCAATTCGTTGGTACATTTACAAAATCCTTCGTATGAAAAAATCATTATCCTTATTTTGTCTAGTATCGCTATTGGCTTGCCAAACAGTAGCACCTCCTATTCAGACCGTTATTCCTGAGTGGACACCTTATGATGAAGCGAGTGAAATAACCAAAAATGCCGACCATGAAATCGGCAGAATGCAGTATAAATTAATCCAATCTAAATTTTTAGATAAAAATGAAATTTGGAAATCAGTCGCCGACCAAATTGCCTATTTTTCGGAAGCTGACTATCAAGCCTTACTGCCACTAATTTTAGAACAAGATATTTTGACCATGCAAGGCCATATCAAAACAGGAAAGCTAACCTACGAAAAATTAACCCAATGGTATTTGTATCGAATTGTAAAATATGAAAATGATAAAGATAAATCTTTGCATGCTATTATTGCTTTAAACCCAAAAGCAGTTGAAATAGCTAAAGAAAAAGATAAAAATAAATCTGCCAATGACCATCCACTTTATGGTATGCCTATCCTATTAAAAGATAATATCAATACTGCTGGCATGAAAACAACCGCAGGGGCATACGCTTTAATAGACAATCAAACGGCGGATGCTTTTATTGTGGACCGGATTAAAGCTAAAGGTGGAATTATTTTAGGTAAAGCCAATTTAAGTGAGTGGGCTTATTTCTTTTGTGGCGGTTGTCCTGTTGGCTATAGTGCTGTTGGTGGACAGGCCTTAAATCCTTATGGTCGAAAAATCTTTGAAACAGGCGGGTCTAGTGCTGGAAGCGGAACAACTATGGCAGCAAATTATGCGGCAGCCGCAGTTGGTACAGAAACCTCTGGGTCTATCCTCTCCCCTTCTAGTAAAAATTCTATAGTTGGTTTAAAACCTACGATTGGTTTATTGAGTCGTTCTGGAATAGTGCCGATTTCTAGCACTTTAGATACACCTGGACCGATGACTCGAAGTGTATCAGATAATGCCATTTTATTATCTGCTATGGCTGGAGAAGATGCTGCAGATATTGCGACTAAAGACAATCCAAAAGATAAAACTTATTGGGATAATTTTGAAGGTGCATCCTTAAAAGGCCTACGATTAGGTGCGAATAAACGATTTTTGGAAGATTCTATTTATCATTTGACCATTGAAAAATTAAAAACTTTAGGGGTAACAGTTGTAGAATTTGAGCCCGTAAAAATTAATTCAGAAGGCTTTTTGACTATTTTAAATGGAGATATGAAAGTCGATTTACCTGCTTATTTAGCACAACATTCCACTGCTTCTAGTCAAATTAAAAACACCCAAGCTGTCATTGATTATAATTTGGTTGATACTTTAAAACGGTCACCTTATGGACAAGTTAGATTAGAAGGTGTCGTAGCAGAAGACATCACTTCCAACGATTTTACAGCATTAAAGGAACGATTATTAAAAGAAGGTCGAAAGTATTTTAATACCCCAATGGACGAGCATAATTTAGATGCCGTTTTATCTATTAATAATTATAATGCAAGCCATGCGGCTATGGCAAAATATCCTTGTTTGACGGTGCCAATGGGCTATAAAGAAACAGGTGAACCGATTAGTTTAACTTTTATAGGAAAGACCTTTGAAGAGGATAAATTATTGCGGATTGGGTATG
>JBGCFJ010001166.1:0-14024 GCA_045106885.1 Saprospiraceae bacterium | reverse complement strand
ATGTGTAAGGTACTTAAAAAAAGTAATGATGATGGTGAAAGTTGAGATGGAACAATTTTTTTGCTAAGGCAAAGTGGAGAAAATAATTAGCCAGTTAGACCAGTCAATTTTTCTTCTAAGGAATTCAAAAAATGCTTGCATAATGGATTATGGACGCATTTTTTGAGTTTCGTAGAAGGGAAAAAGGCGGTATAAATGGTTGATTATTTCTGCCACTTTGCCTAAAACCTTCTTTTTAAAGAGTTTAGCAATCTGTTTTAAATCTCAAATCTTTTTAACTTAATGCAATATAGTATGATTTCCTTTTTTTTCAAGCAAAAACAAATCAAAATCCTCCTTCCTGTATAGGAATATACAAAAACGATTATTTGTTTAAAAAAAGGAATTTTCAATAGGGGAATGTAGCGAAATAAACATCGGAGGAAAGAATGATTGCTAAAGCTAATCTCCGACAAAGGAGCGAAATTATAACGAAAGTAGTTCCTTTTTAAGAATGCTTAGTTTAATTTCACACTAAAATACCTACTCTCAAATAATCGACACATTTTATGATGGACTCTTTTTTAGTTCTGCTGCGTTAAAAATTATCTCCATAGGCAATACTATGCAGAGAATTTTAAGCCTTGCCTAACAAAAAAATAGCCTCATCAAAAATGACGATTGTTTAACACTAGGTATTTACAAAATGATAATTGAGTTAAGAATTATTAGCAGTAGAGGATTAGGAAATGGAAAATAGGGCAATTTTGCATTAGGCCTCATTTACTCATTTTCCCATTTACTCATCTATTCATTTTAATATACCATCACAAACTATTTTGCAATATGCTATTGAATAACCTCAATAAAGGACTAAATAGAATTTTCAATTTTCAATTATCGACAACCCGCTGGTTTCAACGGACTTTTAAAAGCCTACTACTCCTTGTCTATACTTTTTTTAGTACCTTTTTGCTCGCCCAAGACGGAACAATTATCGGAACGGTGATTGATGAACAAACAAACGAATCACTTTATCCTGCCACCATTAAAATTGGAACAACTGGTACTATTACAGATTTTGATGGTCAATTTGAATTAACCTTACCTGCTGGAAATCACGAATTAGAAATCAGTTATGTTGGTTATGGCACTTTGATGCAAACGGTTAAGGTGGTTGCTGATAAAAGGATAATGCTAGATTTTTCTTTAGCTGAATCTGTTAATTTATTACAAACTGCAACCGTATCCACAGGGAAATATGAAAAACCATTAGGAGAGGCTACGGTTTCTTTAGAGGTATTAAGCTCTGACTTAATTGAAAGTACCAATGCGGTTTCTTTAGACCAATCTCTGGAGAAAATCCCAGGGGTTAATCTTGTGGGCGGACAAGCAAATATTCGAGGTGGTTCAGGTTTTTCTTATGGTGCAGGTAGCAGGGTTTTATTATTGGTCAATGACTTACCTGCTTTACAAGCAGACGCAGGTGCGTCTAATTGGGGAGATTTGCCAGTAGAAAGTATAGAGCAAGTGGAGGTTATTAAAGGAGCTGCTTCTGCTTTATATGGTTCGGCGGCGATGAATGGATTGATTAACGTGCGTACTAGTTATGCGCGAGCAAAGCCCGAAACTAAAATTTCTGTGTTTGGGGGTACTTATGATGCACCCAAAGATGCGACTAAAAAATGGTGGGATGATACCAGATATGAAGCGGGCGTACTGTTCTCTCATAAACAGAAAATTAATAAATTAGACTTGGTCATTGGTGGTCGATATTATCAGCAAAAAGATGTACGAGAAAATTCTGATAATGAACAAGGTCGCTTTTCATTGGGGACACGTTATCGATTGACGGACCGATTGTCTATTGGCTTTAATGCGACTTATAATAAACAAAATAATCAATCTTATTTTTATTGGTTAAATGGAGCGGAAGGTAATTATAGAGCAGAACCTTCTACTTTAAGTAATACGACTCCGACTCGTTTTTATATAGACCCTTTTATTTCCTATTTTGATAAGAATGGAGGTCAGCATAAATTTAATGGCCGATATTTTAGTATTGATAATAAATCGACTACGGGGACGGATAATTTTTCTGATTTATTTTATGGTTCCTACCAATATCAACGGAAATTTGAATCGGCTGGTCTTGTTTTAACTGCTGGTGCGGTGGCATCTAAAACGGATGTTGTAGCACCTTTATATGGAGATACTTCTTATGTTTTAACGAATAATGCCGCTTATTTGCAATTAGAAAAGAAATTTTTTGACCGACTAAATTTTTCTGCTGGAATTCGTTATGAATATAATAAAATTGATGGTCCAGAACGGGTTGGGCAATTCACCATTCCAAATGGTCGGACTTCTGATGCTCGTCCTGTCGCTCGATTTGGCGCAAATTATCAAGCTGGAGAAGCGACCTTTTTGCGAGCTTCTTGGGGACAAGGTTTCCGATTTCCAACCATTGCGGAGAAATTTATAACGACGGATTTAGGTGGCACACCAATTAGTCCTAATCCTGAATTACAATCTGAAACTGGCTGGAGTTCAGAAATTGGTTTAAAACAAGGATTTAAAGTGGCTAAATGGCAAGGATTTCTAGATGTAGCTAGTTTTTGGATGGAATATGAGGATATGATTGAATTCATTTTTACGGGTTTCGCCGATGGATTTAAAGCCACTAATATCGGAAACACCGTGATTAAAGGATTTGAAGGAAGTATTCAAGGACAGGGAGATATTTTAGGTGTTTCAACTAATATTATTGCTGGTTATACCTACATTGACCCTAAATTTAAGACCTTTACGGAAGACGACCAATTACGGTCAAGTGTTAATTATAATGTATTAAAATACCGTTTTAAGCATACCATAAAAGTAGACATTGAAAGTAAATTTAATAAATTTAATGTGGGCGTAGCGATGTTTAGAAATAGCCAGATGGAAGCGATTGATGCCGTTTTTGAATCTTTGGTTGTTCCTGGGCTAAGAGAGTTTAGAGCCGAAAATAATAATGGCTTTTATTTATTTAATGCTAGGGTAGGGTATCAGGCTAATGAGCATCTAAAAGTAGGTTTTTTAGTGAAAAATTTGACGAATATTGAATATACTAAACGACCTGGGTTGTTGGAGGCGACACGGTTGTGGACTTTGCGGGTGGATTATAAGTTTTAATGCGGTACACGGTTTACGGTACACGGTTTACGGTACACGGGGGATGAATTTGGATTGTTAGATGAATTTCTTATATTTAAGATTGAAAACTCATTTTAAAATGAAAAATAAACTTAGGGAGCAGGCAATAAATAACCTACCAGAAGATGTGGTTTTAGTTTGTTCTTGTACAAGGCGGGAAAAGCGGAGTTATGCCGTAGCATAATGAGTATTTTCCCAACGCCGTAGAAGGACAAAATAAAGCCGCAGAACTGGTAGGTTATATTTTTCCTGTTCTCTTAAACTATGGGGAATTTTAAAACACTTCGTGTATGGAAGTACGGTATGGATTTGACTACTGATATTTACAAGACTACTCGAAAGAAACCTTTTTCTATCGATTACGGCTTAAAGAATCAAATTGAAAGAGCTACTGTTTCCATACCTTCAAATATTGCAGAAGGGGATGATAGAGGTTCTAATCGAGCTTCTGTATACTTTTTTAATATAGCAAAAGGGTCTTCTGCGGAAGTTATTACCCAGTTGAATATTGCTTACAATATTGGTTATATTGATAAAGAGACTTTCCAAAACTTGGAAAATCAAGCAATGAGAATTAATGCTTCTTTGAAAAATCTAATAAAGGCAAGAGGAGGAGAAAATATTACCAATAAAGCATGGTGGTTTATTTTGGCTATTTTTCTTCCAATTTAACCCAAAAATATTAACGGTTTACCGTGCGCCAAACCGTGCACCGTAAACCGTTAACCGTGTACCGTATTTACCGTCCAATCCCAATAATCTTCCGATTCAACTTCTCATCTGCCTCCCCACCCGCAAAATCATCAAAAGCCTTTTCTGTCACTTTGATAATATGGTCGGTGATAAAAGGCGCACCTTCTCTAGCTCCTTGGTCGGCATCTTTAATACAGCATTCCCATTCTAATACTGCCCAGCCGTCGTAACCATATTGTGCTAACTTACTGAAAATAGAACGGAAATCAACTTGTCCATCCCCAAGAGAACGGAAACGACCTGCTCTGTCAGCCCAGCCTTGGTAGCCACCATAAACACCAACTCGACCAGATGGGTTGAATTCTGCATCCTTGACGTGGAACATACGGATATAATCCTTATAAATATCGATGTAGGCTAAATAGTCTAATTGTTGTAAAACAAAATGACTTGGATCGTATAAAATATTCACTCGCTTATGATTCTTGGTTGCTTTTAAAAACATTTCAAAAGTAACGCCATCATGTAAATCTTCTCCTGGGTGAATTTCATAACAAACATCTACGCCATTGTCTTCTGCCACATTTAAAATTGGTTTCCACCGCTTAGCCAGTTCTTTAAAAGCAGTATCAACTAATCCTTGAGGACGTTGAGGCCAAGGATAAACGGTATGCCATATTAAAGAACCAGAAAAAGTAGCATGTACATCAATGCCTAAATTTCTACTGGCTTGTAAAGCCCATTTTACTTGTTGCACCGCCCACGCAGTTCTTGCCTTTGGTTTGCCATGTACTTCTGCTGGTGCAAAACCATCGAACATTACATTATAGGCAGGATTTACAGCCACCAATTGCCCTTGTAAATGGGTAGATAATTCGGTGATTTCTAAGCCATAACTATTGACTTTACCTTTTAATTCATCGCAGTAAGTTTTACTTTCTGCTGCTTTTTGGAGGTCTATTAGCCGATCATCCCAAGTAGGTACTTGAATGCCTTTATAGCCAATACTTGATGCCCATTTACAGATATTATCTAAAGAATTAAAAGGGGCTTCATCTCCCATAAATTGCGCTAAAAATATAGCAGGTCCTTTTATGTTTTTCATGTTGTGTGGTGATTATTTAGGTCAAGAATCTTGAAATTTTACTAAAATGAATACAGGAAGAAATGAATAGATGATTAAATATGCGCCAAAATTGGAAAGAAATAATCCTACCTCGAAGCGATTGACCACCATTTAATCATTTTATCATCTAGTCATTTACTCATTTTTATGTATTTCAAAAAAAGTAGGGTACAATGAAAATAGTCCATATCTTAACCAAAAAAATGAATGAAGGCGGGAAATTAAGGAAAATGATGGAAATATTAATAAAATGATACCGTTTTAACCAGACTTTCTTGCTTTGCCAACAATTTATAGGAACTATCCGTCAACTTTAGCAGTTATTTGACAGGTTACCAACTATTTTAAATATATAGTGTATCTTTATATAAAATGAGTAGATGAGTAAATTATGAAATGAATAAATGAGGGGAATGCGAAATATTAGCATTTTATTTCAAGTTGTGGACTATTGTTGGATTGCTATATTGTTAGGGGGATAGATACTCCTTAATTTGCTGATTTTAGACCGATTAGCAATTTAACCATCAAACAATATAATCATTTAAATTTCTCCGCAATTTGGACTATTTAATCATTTACTCATCTATTCATTTACTCATTTTACTTTTCAATACTACCGAATAAAAATCATTAAATTCCTATGGACAATCGCCCCAATTCTTTTTACGGCATTGACTTTTCTGATAAATTCAAAGTGCAACCGCCTAAAAGCTGGAAAAATAAATTGAAGAAGCTTTCTTTCTATTTACTTTGCTCTGATTTACCAGTTGCCAAAGCGAAGAAGATTATTGATTCGCTTAAAAAATTATCAGATGCGAAGATTGAAAAATTATTAACTACTTACCAAGCGCAGCATCAACAATTTACCAAACTTTGGCGCACTGTTTTGGAGGAACACAACTTGCATCTGTACAAAGCGCAGCAAGACCAAATTAAACGATTAGAGGATTGGGTGGGGCATTTTGGCCCATTGTCAAGCGGAGAGATAAGAGAATATGCGAATTTGTTTGATTTAGAAAAGCGAGAAGTTGATAATTTACAGCACAAAATTAATTATTGGGTCTATCATTCGCCTGCCAGAATTAAAAAATATTTGGATGAGTATGTCGTAGGGCAGGAGGGCGCTAAAAAAATGGTTTGCTGGGCATTCTATAATCATTTGTTGAGAACAGGAAAAGTCAAACCTCAGAATGCTAGATTAAAATTGATGGATTTACCAAAGTCTAATATTTTATTATTAGGCCCTTCTGGTTCTGGTAAAACCTATACCATTAATACTTTAGCTAAATTATTTGGCTTGCCTTTAATTAAGGTAGACTGTGCTAGCTTAGTTTCTTCTGGTTATGTTGGAAAAAACCTTTCAGATACTTTTTCCCAATTGATTAAAGCATCACCTGGAGGGATTCGAGAAGCGGAGAAAGGGATTGTCTTTTTTGATGAATGGGATAAAATAGCTTCCTCTTTAGGTAGTAAACGCTCGGTTGGTGGAACAGAACTACAAACAGAATTTTTGAGCATTATTCAAAAAGGGACTTATACTTTTAATGAACGGCATTCTCATGGTGGTTACCATAAAAATAATATTAAAACGGATAATATTTTATTCATTTTTGGTGGCGCTTTTTCTGGGATAGAAGATATTACTACTAAAAGATTGGATAATAAACAGATTGGGTTTAATGGAAATGTGAAGAATGTCACATCCAAAACCGCTTTAAAGGCAGTCAATCACGAAGATTTAGTAGACTTTGGTTTATTACCAGAGTTGGTCAACCGAATAAGTTATATCGCCTTATTTGATTCTTTAAGCAAAGCGGAGATTTTGAAAATCATGAAAGATTCTAAAGAATCTGTTCTGGATGAATTTAAAGCTTACTTCAAAGCACATAATAAACGCTTAGTGATTAAAGAAGAAGTCTATGAGGCGATTGCGGAAAAAGTAGAAGCCTCTGGAAAAGGAGCTAGACAAATTAATAATTTATTATTGGAACTATTCCGAGATGTGATTTTTGATTTGCCTGATGCTAAGGCGAAGATTTTTACTTTTAGTAAGGAGGATTTGGTGGCATAAGGCAAGCTATTTTGCCAAAATTCTAATAAGTAAAAGGCGTATTTCGACTAATGCATAGTCAATGAGGGAAAGCGTATTTTAATTGGATAAACAAAGCAAAATAGTTGGCAGGAAGCAGAAAAGCTTCCTATCAACTTAATCACATTTACACCCTAGAAATTAACCATCGGTTATTCTAAAGTATTTAATTGTTTATAGATTCCCCTATTGGGATAGACTTTAATGATTTGAGATTCTCGAAGGTTATTTTTTACTGGCTAAGTAAAAATAAGCATAATTAGTTAAATTGTAATTACTTAATTCGTAATTCGAATATACGATAATACAAACTTTATAACATCCCGATATTTAAGAAAATGTGACGAAAAAATCACTAAAAAAAACAATGATTTTGCTCTAATTGCTAGTTGATTAAATTTCATGATACGATATGGTATCTCCAAGACAAAAAAAGGTACGCTTGCGACAGCGGAAAATATAGTTGGATTTTATTTGTGACAAAAACAGGTTAACAATTTAATAGTTTGCCACAAAAAAAAGCCAGAGAGGATTGCAATTCCTCTCTGGCTTCATAAAAAATCATCTTATGTGTTTATTTCAATTGTAGCATTTTCTTGGCTTGTGTTCCAAATTTAGTAGCTAATTGGTAATAAATAAACCCATTTGTCAATTCTGTTTCTTGTAATTGAATAGCATTATGTCCTGCTTTTCTATCTTCTTTTATAACTTTTAAAGTTCTACCTGTCTCATCTCTTAAAACTAAGGTTACTTCTGAATCACCTGGTAGGTAAAATCCAATCGTTGTTTTATCGTGGAATGGATTTGGCTGATTCTGGAATAATTCAAATTGTTGGCCAAAAACTGGCTTGTTGAACGTTAATTGAACATCCATTAGCTTGCCTTCCTTGTCATAAGCTTCCATGACGGTTGGACGATTTAATAGGCTCAATTGTTCGCTTAATTTGCCATCTTTCAATGCCATAAATTCAATGGTGAATAGCGTAACTGATTCTGGATTCTCCGTACTGCTAATTGCCGACTGTTGGCTGTCAACTGACTGCTGATTCCAACTTGTCGTGATGAATCCTTTATCCATTTTATGCATACCGAAGTTTTCAATCCCTACTATTCCGCTCTTCAGTTTTTCTAGTTTTAAATTATCATAACCCAAAGTAAATTGATACCCTTGAATCGCTGATAATTGTTGAGTACTAAATGTCAGATGATAGGTTTCTCCTGCCTTAACTTCCTGATCTTCCGTTTGAATATCAAAAGTAGTTGCAGTTGTTCTGTCCTCCGCAGCCATTAAACTACTTGGTCGAGCGTTGCCATTGACATCTCCCATCTTAATAGCGATAAAGTCAGCAACCATATTTTCTTGTAAATCAGAAATTTGCATTTCTTGTGAATAATTTTCAGCCATTGGATTATCGGTGGTGAACTCATACTTGGCATCCACAAACTTCCAACTTGGGCTATGACTAAAGGCTGTATTGATATTTAAAATCAATTGCCTGATTTGTACCATATCGAAAGCCGTAATCGTACCTGAACCGTTCACATCCGCTGCTATCATTTGATACGCATTATCTAAGGATTGAATCCCTAAAATATGCTTAGAAATGATAACTAAATCAAATGTGCTGACGCCATTTAATGGTCGGACATCCTTTTCTGGTCGAATTGTATAATCTTTATACATCGCTAAATCAAAGTGATAATGTCCATCTGCTTGCGTCATCATTGTATTTGCATTGGAAACCTTCACTTGAACAGCTTCAACGGTCTGGTTTTTCCAATCGCTTATCGTTCCACTCACTAATGCCATAGATTCGTTATTATCACAAGCTTTCATATTGTCTTGTACGTCTACATAAGTTGTGCAGAAATCCCAGTTCCCTTCTTTGTCGATGACATATAAATTCACTTCTTGTCTGCCTATATAAGTACAGTTAAAGTCAATCACTTCAGGAAGTGCTTTTACTCCAGCTAAATCAGTTGGTGGGGTACCTAAACTAGTATGCCAGATTCGGAATGCTAGTTCGGCTGTTGCTGTACAATTATCACTGCTATTGATGTCGAAATCACTAGCCCAAATTTGTACGGCTCCCACATCCATTAATTCTACTGCCACTCCATGTAGGCAGTATGGACTTGGTTTCTTACAGTCTGAAAATTCGTAAGTTTGCACTTCTTTAGCTGTATTGCCACAGTTGTCAGCAACAGTCCATTCAACTACATACGTTGTGTTTGGAACGATAGGGAAATCAAATGCTGCACCTACTCCATTATCAATTTGACCGCCATAAGCATTAATTGTCCAAGTGTAAACTAAGTTTTCTGTAGCTACTTCATTACAATCTGTTGCGGTGATAGCAAATGATTTAGTTTCACTACAGTCATCTTCTGTAATACATGATTCTGTTGTCTCAACCGTAATTACTGGTGCGGTATTATCTACTAATTTCAAGATTTGAACATATTCTAATCGACCTACATTTTTATAATCTGCGGCACTCAATACGACTGGTTGGCTAACCATTCCATGTTCGTTCTCTTCTCTAGTAATCTTAATCGTCTCCCCTCCAGTTTCGTAAGTACACCAGTTAATGAGGGTAAAGGTTCTCACTACTTTCAAGCAGGCTCCTTCGGTAAGGGTGAATACTTGCTCTTCCATTTCATACGCCATTAAATCACACGCTCCGTTAACTAGCTCTACCGTTGAATTTGGTGCAGTTTCTCCGCATTCGCCTTTCCAGTCTGCTGGGAAAGTAACTGTCCAATCCGCTTTCGTTTCAATATTAATGGTTTGTTCTGACCAATTAGACTTCATTCCTGCACCATCCCAATCTACTGCTCTAAATCTACGCTTAATCGTTGCTATTCCACAAGACTTTTCAATCTTCTGGTACTGCTGTTGGATAATCAATGCGCTACAGCTCACATTATCCGAACAATTTGGATTACCGTATTTTGTATTAAAATCACTTGCTTGTTCTACTGTCAAGTCAACCCATTCGGCATCCTCCATTTTACCATTCTCATTAGTATCGGTTGCCAATAAGTCGTTGCCGTGTCCTTCGTCACATGTACCCGTCATGTCTGGTAAATCACTACAGATTGGCGCTATCTTATCTTCTACATTTACTAAAGCCGAACAAGTACTTTGATTGCCATTGGTATCTGTTACTCGTAAGAAAACGGTTACTTCTGTATGTATCTCTTCACAAGAGAAAATAACTATTGAATCCCAGTTTACTTCATCTTTACTTATTTCGTATTTCGTAATGCCACAAGCATCATTTGAACCTGCATCTATTTCTCGATAATGTAAACGCTCTTCCGAACGACCTAGAGATAAATTGATTTTATCTGTACAAATCGCTGTAGGCAGGGTCTTGTCTTCAATAATGACTAATTGTGTTAAACTAGCTGTCTTAGTTTGAGTATAGCAATCATCCGCTGCGACCCATTCTATTTCAAAAGAATCCGCATTTAAAGCAGTCAATTGGTCCGTAGGAATCTCTATTTTTGCTCCATTTTCAATTCTAACAACTTTAGCCAGTTTTACAGTAGGAGTACCGCAGTTATCTGTTGCAGTTGGTTGTTCTAAATTCGTAATATCTAGCGTGCAAGCATCGTATGGTACTTCCAAATTAAGTGTTGGTAAAGTCGTTGCCATAAATGCTGGTGCTAAAGTATCTCTCAATTCGATAAACTGTGTATCTAATGGAATAATACCTGTATTGGTATCACACCAGTCTAAAATATCCCAGTAGCGGAATATTTTAATGCCACAATCCGAAGGTAGTTTAATATCTCGTTTCTGTAAGATAAATCCACAATTATAATTCGCTGTATCCAAGGCTATTGTATCAGATGGAATTAAAACCCCATTTTCAATTTTACCTACTTTGATTCCTGGCATTCCAGTTTTAGCAAAATCATTAATAGTCGCTTCTGTATCTTCTCCACAACTTAATACTACATCTGCTACTTTCACCACATCATTTGCATCTGGTCTTAGAATTACCACTAATTGAGTAGTCGTCGTTTTGTTATCACAAGCATCGGTTGCCGTCCAAGTGATTTCTGCTCTAGTTGTATCGCAAGCACCGCCATCAGTTAGGAGATTAATACTCGTAAATTCAACCTTTGCACTATCGCAATTATCAATCGCTTTTGGCGTTGGAATGCCTAAGTTTTCTGGTGATAAATCCGTTGTACATAACTTGAAGGTATCAGTTCTGCTAATATTTGTAAATATAGGGGCAGTTTGGTCTACCGCATTAATAATCGTTGAACAAGTCGAACTTTGTTGTCCATTATTACAGAAAGATAAATTCAACCCTTCATAATAACGTTTTTCAATGGTCGCTTTTATCGTTCCACTACATGCGTTCATCATATCTTTGGTAATTCTTGGATAATTACCTCCTTTTCCACCGCCAGCAACTGTTTTTGTTTGGCCTTTGGCGTCCACATATTCTAAGCTAATGAAATAATAAAGGGTATCTGTAATGGTATCACAAGTTCCTTCTAATAAATCATCAGGAGTTATTGCAATTGCACAACCTGCACCTAAAGAAATCGTCACTTCATCGTTACAAACTAAAGTTGCAGTTTGAACAGAGATAATCCCTTTGGTCATTTTAATGGTATCTGATTTTAATTTGTATTCAACGAAATAAGTACCTATACCAAAAGTATCTTTCACTACATCCGTAGTCGCTAAACAAGTATCTAAACAAATTGCTCCTTGGGTATTGAATACTCTAACAATTTGAGAATCTTGTACCGTACCACAATCTGCCATAACCATAGCAGGTTTGATGTCCAAAATGGCATAAGTTTCTGTACAAGCTAAATTAGCTATCAAATTATCTGGTGCAGTCAAGGTTATTGCTCGGTCATTACAAGAAATACTAGCATCCCAGCCTCTTCCTTTATTGTTGTCTCCATCTGTTCTAAATTGGAAGGTCAAACAACCTGTAGGATTTATTTTAGGGTCACAATTAGAAGTTACCCAACCGCCATTGGCTTGAGAAACACCCGTTCCTGTCATCGTAGTAATTCTAGCTGCATTAGTAGTTGTTGCTCCTTCATAAACATTTAGTACATCCCCATTATCTAGGTCAAAGTCACTAAAAGTAACAGTAAGGGTTTGCCATTGAGTCTGTGGACAAATCGTTATTATGCTATTTCTAGCAGTCGTATCTACATATAATCCATCAATGGTTCCATCATCTGTAAATGAATTTTTAGCTGCCTCACAAGATTTTATCGTATCTCTATATGGAATATTCTCTATCGGCGGCATAAAGTTATGCGTTGTTGTATCTATAACTGGCGCCCCAGGCGTACCGTCTGGAGTTGTCGTTACAATTGCACGACATGATTCGTCATAATGACAGGTATGTCCTATATTCAGATTTTGTAAACCATTTGTTACCACTATTCTATACCCAATTGCATCTACATGTATACCCTGTAAAATATAGGCACTCATGCCATCACCGATTGGTCTTTCCACAAGGCTCATTCCTATGGTATAAGGAACTTTTGGATAAGGATTACCACCACTAGCTGGAGGGAAAAAAGGAGCAGTTGGATTTTGGTAAAAACCCGAAATAGCCGTTATTGTCCAAGCTTCTCCAGAAAGAGAGGTTATTTTCACTTCTTCTGAGAATTGTCCGTCTCCTGCTTCTAAGCTAGACTCATTTCCTAAGCAATGACATGGGTCTATGATTTCTATATTCGCCATTTGTACATATTCATCAGTAGGCGGCGGCGGTAAACCTCCATTATCGCTATTATCTGTATCTTCATCATTCAAATCAATATCATCTATGATACCATCATTGTCCATGTCTTCTTCTGAATCTATCTCACCATCACCATCTTCATCTAAGTGACCGTTATCTCCCTCGTCGATGTCATTGATACCATCGCCGTCTGAATCCAAATCTCTAAAATCAGGAATATCATCTTCATCTGTAAAAATAATGATCACAGGATCACTTCCAACTTCCGTTGGGTCTGAATCAATTTCATCTATAATTCCATCACCATCTTCATCTGCATATCCCGTATCATCGGTATTAAAGAATCCATCATTATTCGTATCGTATTGACCTCCATCATTTTCGTATAAATCTGAAATACCATCATTATCACTATCTAAATCTAAATCATCAGGCACACCATCTCCATCTGTATCCACCCCTTCTTCTTGTACATCTAAAATCCCATCATTATCATCATCTAAATCAACAATATTTGGAATGCCGTCTCCATCTGTGTCTACCTGAACGGTAATAAAAACCATTGAAGTATCGCATAATACAGGTATATCATTATCACAAATTGCGTAGTGCACAGTGTCATATCCTACATAATCAATGGGTGGATTATAAGCGAAGGAACTATCATTGGCAAGCGATATTATTCCTCCATTTGTAGAATTTATTGGAATTACTTGTAGTAAACTATCTTCAATATCTCTATCATTCGTTAGAACAGGTATAATATTATCATTAATATTCTCTGTAACAATTGCAGAATCAACCATTGCTATTGGTGCATCATTGACAGGGATAACGTTAATAATAACGGTTGTACTATCACAAATTCCAGTTTGGTCACATACTTTAATACAAACGGTATCCATGCCTGAATAATCAGTCGTTGGTTCATAAGTCACACATAATTCACCATTGACAATCGCCACAGTTGCGGTACCATTTGCCGCATCTTCACAGATACTTGCCGTAAAGGTATCGTCCATATCTGCATCCATAAATGGAGTACAAACAGTAATCATGCTATCTTCGTATGTGTCTATTGGAGTTATCGTTGGTGTGATAACTACTGGGTCAACAACTGGCGTTACTTCGATAACTACCGTTGTGCTATCACAGTTACCCGTTTGGTCGCAGATTGCTATACAAATAG
>JBGCFJ010001165.1:0-2599 GCA_045106885.1 Saprospiraceae bacterium | reverse complement strand
CCCCATCTGCCACTTTCTAAATCAGAGTAGTATAAATCCATACCACCAAATCCGCCTGGCATATCAGAAGCAAAGTATAAACGGTTGCCATCCGCAGTTAAAGACGGGTGTGCTACAGAATATTCATCACTATTGAAAGGTAAACTCTCCCGTTTTCCCCATTTGCCTTCGCCTTCACTTTTAGCCGAATAGACTTTTAGTTTACGAGTACCATCATCACTATCTCCTTCGTAGTTATTAGCTGTATAAAAAATTTCATTCTGGTCCGTTGAAAAAGAAACTGCCGCTTCATGATATTTTTCATTCACTTCATCAGAATACTTATTAGGTCTGCCATAATCAAATTGACAAAGCGCATCTTCTCCACCTTTAGCTTTGGCATCCACAAAGAATAATTCCAAAAATGGATTACCTGTCCAAGTATGTTCTCTTTTGACAGCCGAACCTTTATCTCTCTCAGAAGCAAAGACAATCCCTCCTTGATAAAAAGCAGGACTAAAATCATCCATATTAGAATTGAAAGGTAAATGCGTCGTTTCGAAAGAACTAACATTCTTAGTCATCAATTCTTCTTCATAATCACAAGCACGTACTAAGTATTGCGCCCGCACCTCATCAGGCACTGATGCAACGTACTGTTCATACCATTCTTTTGCCAAATCGCATTTGCCATTTCTTTGCAGCATTTGACCGTAATATAATTTATGGATAGATTGAGCTTCTGGTAAACGAACAACTTGTCCATACCAATACTCCGCATTTTCTGTATCATTAATTTTTCGATAAGCATCTGCTAAATAAATTTTAGCTTCCGCATTATCATCTTTCTCCAAAATCTGGTTATATAATTCAATAGCATCAATATAAGACAAGCCATCAAATAATTTTTTGGCTCTTTTTAGCTTACTACTTTGTGCAAAAGTAGCCGATAATCCAACAAAGAGTATCAGCGCAGTGAAAAGGGATTTTTTTAACATAGAGCTTGTAGTTGTCATAATAAAGTAGGTGTTACGGTGGCTGGTGATAGCTGATGGCGCATTACCGTCACCTCCTAGGTCTATTAAAATTTTTAGTTGCGAACTCCTAGTTGTTGGACAATTTCAACAACTTGAAACTCGATTTAATATTATCAAAGTTAATAATAGCAAAAATCCTACCGATATTAATTAAGGGCATTAGTATTGCATCACTTTGCCATTTTTTGACAAAACTTATTGATTATTAACGTTTTATAAGTTTTTAGAATGTAAGAGGAAAGTTGGCTATAAGCAGTTAATAGTAGACAGTAGGCTCATCTGCTGACTGCCTACTGTCTACGACTGACTGAAACCTAGAAATAACGAGGCGTAACGGTCTTCTTCACGGTATAATCAAATTCATAACCAATCATGATTTCAAAAGAACCAGGGCTGACCGTACGAACATCATTTAATGGGTAATCAAAAGCAGCACCAATGCGCAAACCATTCGATAAAAAGTAAGACATCCAAATATCTGCAGAGTCATAAGAACTCGTATCATCAAAAGCTTCTATCGCAGAACGGAAAGATAAACCGATTTGAAATTGCTCATAAAATAATAAAGACAAATCAATATCAAATTCCGTAGGTGCGCCTACATTTTGAAAAGCTTCATCCTTACTTAAACTAGCTAACAAACCCACATTTTTAATTAAAATAGAAGGCTTAAAAATCAGTAAATCGCCATTTAATGGAATAGCCGCTCCTGTTGCTAAATAATAATGTCTAAATTTTCTAGCATAAAATTCTGACTGAATCGTTACGTCTGACCTTAAATCATGTTCTATCAAACTAGGTGAAGAGACACCAAAGTAAAAATTTTTATCATAATACATGATACCCGCTCCAAAATTGGGTTCAAATGTCGTCTCTCCAATATCCTGAAAGGCTAAATCTTGGTCTTGTTGCAAGTTCAGTTTACTTCTATCGCCTCGCAAATAACTAACGCCTCCCTGAATACCAATGGCTAATTTTTTAGACCCTCCTAATGGAATTTTATAAGAGTACGCTGCAAAAGCTTTAGTTTCTTCAAGTGGTCCAATAGCATCATTTAAAACATGAAAACCAACACCAACCCGATTATTTTTTAAAGGGGTGTGTAAGGTCAATGTCTGAGTAGTTGGTGCACCATCGACACCTAGCCATTGATTTCTATATAAAGCACTAATATACATATGGTCATAATACCCTGCATAGGCTGGATTATAGACCAGACTGTTGAACATATATTTGGTAAACATAGCATCTTGCTGTGCGTTTAACGCAGTTGCTCCAATGACTAAGAAGGAAATGAGTGTTAAAATTTTTCTCATAATAACTTTTAGTAATTTATGATTGTTATTAATGGTTCAAGTGTATGAGGGTATTAATTATTTAGTTGATTAAATTTACTACTGCCAATTCAATCAATTTTTTGAGTATTTATTACAAGTGCCAACTTATTGACCGAAAAAAGATTGCTATATCGTGCCGAAGCTACGCTCCTTAAAGGAAAAATGGACATTCAGCAATTCCTACAGACCGTTTCGAAGCTACGCTCCTTAATTTTTTACTAAAAGAGCAGCGCTCTGACCCCGTCT
>JBGCFJ010001164.1:0-31139 GCA_045106885.1 Saprospiraceae bacterium | reverse complement strand
GTTGTGCCCTTGACCTATTTCATTTTTACAAAAGCCAATTTAGGCAAAATTGCCACACAAACCCTTCCTTTTTTATTAGGCGCTATACTGTTTTTAGTCATCAGAGGTCAAGTTTTAGGGGGCAATTTTGGTGGAGAAGTCTCCATGGAATTGATGAATAATCCCTTCTTAAAAATAGAAAATGGTAGATGGGTAACACTCGCTTTTGGAGAGAAAATGGCAACTATTATTTTTACTTTAGGAAAATACGTCCAGTTACTAATTTTTCCACATCCGCTGACGCACGATTATTATCCTAGACATATTGATTTAATGACTTGGGGAGATTGGCAAGTTATTTTGAGTGTTTTATTATATGTTGGATTAGGGATATTAGGAGTTATTGGCTTATTAAAAAAACGATTGTGGAGTTATGGTATTTTATATTACATCATCACGCTTTCTGTGGTTTCTAATATTGTTTTCCCGATTGGGACCAATATGTCAGAGCGATTTTTATTTATGCCTTCGGTAGGATTTTGTCTGGGAATTGTTCTTTTATTAAATGCCTTACCTATTTCAAAAATAAAAGAAGGAGTGGTACCAAAGCTTAAGCCTTTATTGACGATAAGCGGTATCATTTTATTATTATTAAGCGCCAAAACGATTCATAGAAATTTAGCTTGGAAAAGTAACTTTACCTTATTTACCACTGATGTCGAAGTATCTAAAAACAGTGCTAAATTGCGTAATTCTGCGGGTGGGGAATTAACTGCCGCCGCCATTAAAATAAAGGAAGAAACCAAACGTACAGCGATGTTACAAGAGGCAGTGGGGCATTTGCAAGCAGCGGTTAAGATACATCCTACTTATAAAAATGCTTACCTATTATTGGGAAATGCACATAATTACTTAAAGCAATACGACCAAGCAATTGGCTATTATGACCAAGCATTAAAATTAGATGCAAATTATACGGATGCTTTCAATAATAGAGCGATTACTTACCGAGATGCTGGATTATTTTTTGGGCAACAACAAGGCGATTTACCAAAATCTATCCAATATTTAACGGAAGCTCAAAGGGCTTTACCGAATGATTATGAAACTGTTTTTGGTTTAGGTGTTGCACAAGGAATGAGCGGAAATCTACCCAAAGCGATTGAACTATTTAAAAAGAGTACGGAATTGCAACCCAATAGTGCCGCTGCTTGGCGAAATTTAGGAAATGGGTATATGAATGCAGGAAATACCGAATTAGGAACGGCTGCTTTGCAAAAAGCTAAAGCATTGGAGTAGTATTGTTGGTAAAACTGGTAGCAAAGTCTTCAGGCTTTCCTGTCAAAGGCCTTTAGGCCTGTTTTGTTACAAGTTTCCGACCTGAAGGTCAGTGACGGGAAACCCTAAAGGCTTTTCTACCAGTTGCCCGCAACTTAGCTTAATTAATAAATAAAATCTTAGCAACTGCGATATTTAGATTTCCAGAAAAACCAACTGCTTTACTTGCACTAAAAACTAAATAGACGCCTGTACTGGCTTTTCTACCAGAAAAATCTCGCCCATCCCAAATTGCTTGACCGCCTAAAGCAGTCGTTTCAAATATCAACTGTCCGTTTACATCAGTAATTTTTACATTTGCATCTCTTGCTAATCCTTTGATGGCAATAGGACCATCATATTCTGGACGAACGGGATTTGGAAAGGCATAAATATCTGCACTATTAATCAATCCTCCTTCTATAGCTGCTCCTCGCAAGGAAATAACACCTTTATTCGTGCCAATAAATGCTTCACCTGTTGTTTGATTAATCGCAATATCAATAATGGTATTATCAAAAAGAGGGCTATTATCTGTATTATAAAAAGCAATTTGCTCTCCTCCATCGGATGATTGAATAAATAAGCCATTATCTGTTCCTATCCATTTTCTATTCGCGCCATCAATGGCTATACTTTGTACATTTTCTGTAGCTAATAAAATAGCACCGATACCATCTTGTTCCACTCTTTTTAAGGTGCCTTTACTACATTCTGTATCCTCAAAGATACTTTCGCCACAGTCAAAAAAGATAGGCCCTTCTACCGTTCCTACCCAAACAGCACCATCTAAATCTACTTCTAAACAATTAACTCTAGTGGTAGGTAGATTGCTATTAGCAGGTGTAATTAACTTCATACGGTCATCATTGACATTATCAATTGTTCCATTATCATCAAAGATTAAAACCCCTTCATTCCCAGCAACAAACCATTTATAGCCATTTAAATCGACTGCGCACTGTAAAAGTCCTTTGACGGGGGCATTAAAACTTCGCCATTCTCCATTTGCTTTTAATACCGAAATTGGTCGAGCAGCCGTATGATTACTCATCCATAAATTATTTGCTTCATCAAAAGCTAATCCAGCTACTCTTTCTCTAGCATCATCACCTACCGCCCCTTGTAGAGAAGAGTTTTCATCATTATAAACGGTATAATTCTCTCCGTCTATTTCTAACAAGCCGCCCCAGAAAGTGCCTACAAATAGTCGGCCATCTTCAGGGTGTGCTACAATTCTATTAAAATCTCTATCAATAAATTTTTCTAAAAGAATAGGCGTATTTCCTCTATTAATAACACTCCAACTATTATCTTCTTTAACAAAAATACCGTCCACTCGATTCAGTGCCGTTTGGTTAGAAGCTACTCCACCAGAAGCGACATATACTTTATCATTGGCCAATAGAATTTCACTACTATTATGAGACCCAGGGGAATTAAAATCTAATGGATTGCAGCCGACTCCTGCTTCGTTCGAAAATCGAATGCCTCGGAATTGGTCTGCATACCATATTCGACCATTTGCTTCTTCAATAGCATATCTTGGTCGGTCGATACATCTGCCTCCAGCAGTAATAAAACTATCATCTTCCTTAAAAAATAAAACCTTGCCTCTACAAGTGTTGTCACTACAAATTAATCCTGCCATTAAAAATTCATTTCCCGCAGATAAATAACCGATGGAAAAGTCTGATTCTGTATAAATTTCGGTTAATGCCCCATTTTGGTATCGAAATAAAACACCATTAATATCCAAGTATAAACTATTATGATGGGCGGCTACCGCATTGGAACTATAGACGGATGGAAACCCGTCTGCGACATCCAATAATTGCCAATTATTAAAATCACCAAAATTAATAGCTGGATTATTTTCTACTCGGTAAATGCCCTCTTCCGTAGCGGCATAGATAAAACCCTCAAATATCGCCATACTAAATACAGGGACACCCGTAAAAGTGGTGAATTCAAATTCTTCTCGCTCCAAATTCAATTTAACAATACCAAAGCCAGTGGATAAAAAAGCACCATTCCCTTCAAATAAAATATCATAAACAGTCCTATCTCCCACAATAGAACTATTGGTTTGAATGTCTCTAAAATTGACGACTTCATTTTCTTTCACTAAATCAATATTGCTATTATTATAAATGACCAGTAAGCCATCTAAAGTAGTATTGTATTTTATTTTACTAATACCAACATCGGATAATCCCTCTACCGTTGAAATAAAATCAACGGCGAAATCTTCTTTTTCAATAATAAAAAGTGAAAATGGAGAGGCATAATAAATGGTTGTCTCACTCTGTGTGACCCAAATTCCAGAGTGGTAGGGTAAATGAGATTGCCATTGTCCTATTTTTAATTCACTTTCTTGGGTAAAGCCTATTAGACTTATACAGAGGAAGCATAAACATAAGTAGATTGACTTGATGAGGTAATTTTTTTTGATGTATTGTTTAGTCTTTTTAATCATTTATCTTTTTTATCTGATGGTTTTTTGAGTAGTTAGTATTTTATTTAGTAACCTTCTTCCATTGCTGCCGATATTCCAAATTATCTTTTTGCTTAACTTCTTGTAAAGGTTTATTATCTGCCATAGGGCAACCGCAATTTGTACTTTTACAAGCAAAAAAGAGTAGGCAACAAAATAGGCTATAGCGCCATTTTTTAGCATGAATCATAACTTTCCAAAGTTTATTTGATGAGCACATCCAATTTAGGACAATAAATGTCTTATTTTTTTAACGAAGAATACAACAAAATAATATTAACTTGCTTATTATTAATAGCTATCATACCTTAAAGTATTGACCGCAAAAAGATGGATATTAAAAAATAATTAAATAGCTATCTTGTTCGTCAAATCCGTTGCCTTCATTCATCCGTGGGTCTATTGTCTACCAACGGATAATTATTCCTTTTTCACCTAATTATCTATACAAATCACTTAGTCTAAAAATAGTAATTATGAAAATTCAATTATTACTTGCCGTTTTCTTGCTTTCCTTAGCTCAGGTTGGATTTAGTCAAGAAGTGACGGTGTCCGAAGAAGTAACGCTTCGAAGTGACCAAAGTTATTCAATTATTGGTAAATTCAATGAAAAAACCTTGCTCTATCGGGATAAAGGGACAGAGTTTGAAGTACAAGCTTTTAATAATGAACTATTAGGATTGAGTTGGACCAAAGAATTGGAATTGGATAAAAAGCGCCCTGAAGTATTAGATGTTTGGGGAAAAGACGATTATTTTTATGTAATCTATAAATTTAAAGAAAAAGGTAACTCCATTATTAAAATTCACAAATATAACGAAGCAGCAAATCTTGTGGACTCTACGAATATTGTGAATTATGGCAAACGCTTTTATTCTCCTGCACCAGAAATTATTTTATCACAAGATAAAAAGAAGGTCTTATTGTACCATACTGAATATTTTACAAAAATAGAAGTATCCGTATTTGATTTGACCAAAATGGAAGTATTATGGGAAAAAGAATTTGAACCAAATGACTTGAAATTCGGGGCAGATTTTTATCAGATGCTAGTCGATAATGATGGAGGTATGCACATGGTCTTAATTCGAGAAAACGACCGTTTAAAAAAAGACAAACCCCATTATTTTGAATTCCTGCATCAACCAGTAGGCGTAGAAAAAGCACCTATTAATTCTGTTTTTCTAGATGGTAAATTATCTTATGATGCCTATTTTAAAATTGATAATTTAAACAAAGCAATCGTTGGTGGAGGAATGTATTCTGAGAAAAATAAGGGCCGAACGCAAGGCTACTATTTTTTAAGCCTTTCTTACCTCAATCCTGAAAAAAAATCACTCGCCTTTAGAGAGTTTGACCAAGGTTTTAAAGAACAATTAGTGGATAAAAAAGTCAAAACAGAAAAAGGTTTATTTGATGTCGGTATTCAAGACATTGTGATTAGAAGGGATGGAGGAGCCGTTATTATTTGTGAACAATTAAAGGATTTTGAACGGGCTGCTGCCGCTGCCAATACCACAACAACTGCGCGGGGATATTATTCAAGTCGAGAAAATGGTAGATATTCGGTAGACCACTATTATGAAGATTTATTCCTTTTTTCTGTGCATCCTGACGGAGTTCATCATTGGCAAGAAATCTTACATAAAAAACAATTTTCACAAGATGACGATGCTGCTTTTTCTTCTTTCTTTTTAGCTAAAACTTCTAGAAATCTGCGGTTAATTTATAATGATGAAATCCGAAATGAAAATACCGTGAGTGAATATGTTATTAAAGGAAATGGCGCATTTGATAGGAATAGTATCTTAAATACCGCCAGCCAAGAATTGCGCTTACGCTTTAGGGAAAGTCAGCAAGTTGCAGCGAACGAAATTCTTGTACCTAGTGAACGAAAAGGAAAGTTGAAGTTGGTAAGAATGTTGTTTTAAAGTAGCTTAGGCCTCTGGCCTGAGTAGTAAAATTGTAAGCCTAAGCTATTGAAATCATTCAAAAATCTTACAAGTCAAAATCGTAAAATCATCAGGAAAATCCTGTCGCCCTTTAAATTGTTTTATCTCTACCATTAATTGCTCATTAAATGCTTCGGCAGTTAAATGATTATTTTGGAAGGTAAATTCATTAATCATATCGGCATCCAAAAAATCGCCTTCATTATTTCGTAAATCAGTTAATCCATCTGTATACGCCAAAATCGTTGCATGACCTTGAATAATACCTTGACCGATTTCTATTTGTGGCAATTCTTCAAAAGAGCCTAAAATAGTACAGCCTTTTCTTAGTAGCACCACTTCATTATTATGGACTAGAATCGGTGGATTATGTCCAGCATTAATATATTTTAATTCTCTTGTTTGTGTATTATACTCCGCCACAAAAAAGGTTAGAAATTTTTCACTATTTGTAATTCTTAAAACGGATTCATTGAGTGCTCGAACAAAATCATCTAGTGGATAATTTTTACGAATTAAACTATGAAAATTAGCTTGAAAATTGGCCATTAATAAAGCTGCGGCCACTCCTTTTCCAGAAATGTCTCCAACACAAAATGCAAAACGATGTTCATCAAATTGGATGACATCATAATAATCTCCACCTACCCCTAAATGAGGTCGATAAATACTTGCAAATTCATATTTATTCCCTTGTGGCAATTCAGCAGGAATTAGCATGCGTTGCATTTCACTCGCTAACTCCATCTCTTTTTTGAGTCGTTCCTGTTCTAGTTGTCGCTTAAAAAGTCGTTTGTTTTCGATGGCAACTGCTACAATATTTGTTACCGTTGTGATGAATTGCACCTTATTATACATGTCTTCATTCTCCTCAAATCCGCCGATAAACACATAAGCCAAAGGAGATTTTTTGTGCATTACAGGAATGACTACATCAAACTCTTTTAGTAGCAAATGGTCATCAGCATCCAAGTTATGTAAACGATTATATTGAGGTAAGTGGTCGCTAATATCTAAGGCAATTAACCCTTCTGGAATACCAGAAAAGGCTTTACAAGTCCATTGGTCGTTATCTTTAAAATAAAGCGCCAATTTTTTGATACCCATTTCCCAACTTAAGAAAGAGGTAAACATATCAAAAAGACCACGAGAAGAAACGTTATTATTAATGGCTTGGGTAAGATTCAACAGACGATTAACTTGCAATTGTTTTAAGTGCAAGTTTCGTTCGAGTTGTTGGGTATTGGATAATTTTTTATTTATATCGGCTAATGAGGACATGGAAATAGTTCAATTTGTTGGTAAAATGTGTATTTCTTAGGCCCTTTAGTAGATTTTATTGCTTTTGCAAATATAGTAAAATTAATTATATGTTTTGTATACTAACAGTTAAAACTATCTATGGGTCACCAGATTATAATAATTAAAGTTGTGGCGTGAAGATAGTATTTTTAACTGCTAAATCTGCATAAAATCTTCCTTTAATACTTTTTGAAGGTTCTCTAATAAAAAATCAGCATTTTTTTGATTGAAAACTATGGGCGGTTTTATTTTTATTACATTATGATACAAACCATCTGTACTCATTAGGATGCCATGACTTTTCATTCGATTTGCTAGGTAGGAATTTTGTGCAGCTGCTGGTTCTAACGTATTCCTATCTTTGACCAATTCAAAACCTAAAAATAAACCGTGTCCTCGGACATCTCCGATAATGGGAAATTCTTTGGATAAATTCGTTATTTCTTGCTTTAAATAATTGCCCATAGCTAGTGCATTTTCCTGTAATTTCTCATCTTTAATAATTTGTAGCACTTCTTTTCCTATCGCACAAGAAACAGGGTTGCCACCAAATGTATTGAAATATTCCATTCCATTATTAAAAGCATCTGCAATAGCCCGTGTCGTAACAACCGCTCCTAAGGGATGACCATTGCCGATAGGTTTACCCATAGTCACTATATCAGGAATAACGCCCTGCAATTCAAACCCCCAAAAATGGTCGCCTACTCTACCAAATCCCACTTGTACTTCATCCATAATACAAACACCTCCTGCGTTCCTGACATGCTGAAAAGCTGTTTTTAAATAATTTGGTGGTAATACAATTTGTCCTCCGCAACTTAAGATGGACTCACAGAAAAAACCTGCAATATCTTTTCCATTCGCCCAATTTTTTTGAATAACTTGGTCAATATAGGCAGCATATTTTTCGCCTGCTTTGGGGTCATTACTTTTAAATTCTCCTCTAAAAGTATCGGGCATTGGCACGATGTGAATATGCTCTGCCTTTCCTTTTCCGCCTGGGCTATCAAATTTATACGAACTAAGGTCAATACAATTCTGAGTATTCCCATGATACCCTACTTCTACTGCAATGAAATCTTTTTGGTTGGTATAAGTCTTAGCTAGTCGCATGGCTAGTTCGTTGGCTTCACTGCCAGAATTTACAAAATAGCAAACAGATAATTCATCGGGTAAAGTCGCACAAAGCTGTTCGGCATACTCCATTAAATTTTTCTGTAAATAACGCGTATTGGAATTAAAAACAGCCAGTTGTTTTTGAGCCGCTGCAACGACTCTTGGATGTTGATGCCCAACATGTGGCACATTATTCACGGTATCCAAAAATCGACGACCACCGCTATTGTAAAGGTATTGCATAAACCCTCGCTGAATGCGCAAAGGTGTTTTGTAAGAAAGGCTCAAATTTGGCCCCAAGTGATTTTTTCTAATGCTTAGTAATGCCTCATCTGTATGACTTTCCCCTCCGATTATATTTTCAGGCATGCCGATTAATAAATTGGGGTCGGGAGAGATACTCGTAAAAATTTTTGTTTGATGCGGAAACGCAGCGGCAGGAAAATCTCCTTGATACCCCAGCATATCTAAGACGATTTGAAAATGTAAATGCGGCGGCCAATCTCCATTAATCGGTCTTGCCCCCATTCGAGCAATTTCTTGTCCTTTTTCAATAGGCATGCCTACTACTAAACCGTCTAGAGAATCCACACTTAAATGACCATATAAAGTATAAAAAGTTAAGTCCGCATTAATTTCATGTTCCAAAATAATAGCAGGCCCATAATCTCTATCCGCTGCATTATTGTTAAAACTGTGAACAACTCCTGCTATTGGTGCATAAACAGGCGTTCCTGCTTTCATAAAAACATCTACGCCAACATGTAGCGTTCGCCATTGAGACCCTTCATTACCAGCAACAGTGAAAGCATCCGAAGTATAAATAGGTCGAAATTCATTGTATTTTCCAATACTAATATCAACGCCTGCATCCTCCATCATTCTATCCACTAAAACTTCAAATTTATTAGCGTCTTCAAAATTAGGGTTATTACCTAATTCTAGGCTTCCTACACTTAAATCTAAGACAATCTTTTTATCCTTTATCAAATCGGCATCCACCAATTTGCCAAAAGTGCCTTTGTTTTTTTCAATGTACGCTAAGAAAGCTGCATTTTTTGGACAAGCTTCATAACCACAAATAGACCGAAAAACGTAATGTGCTAAATTGGGTGGAATCGTTCTTAATTTTTCTAGTAAATCCCAAGCTGGTTTAGCACTAATTTGTAAATAAGGATTGTCTGGTTTAGCTTTTTGATTAATAGCAGAAGCCGTCACGCTAATGATTAAACGAGTAGCGATTAAAGGAAAAAGCACTTCACATTCCTTTTCGGTAATGGGGTAGACTTCATGAAAACCTGCAAGAATGGGACAAGCGGAGGAGAGTGGGTCAGCTTTATCCATCAGCGCATAAGCTGCGGCAATGGCTACTTCATTGATGGTATGCGTATGAATAACATCCCCAAAATCAATAACTCCTGAAACTAGTGGGTTCGCTAAATCATCACTTACCAACACATTATAATCATTCGCATCATTATAATTAATGCTTTTGCGTAAAGTTGGTAAAATAGGGAGGACCTTGGTTTCAAATAAATCTAAAAAATATTCTACCAACTCTTTTTTACTTGGATTGTCAAAGACCGCTAAATGATTTTTTACCCAACTAGCATTGGAATTGTCCCAATTAAAAGGACGCTGTGCTGCTGGATGTTTAAAATCTGCTAAGCCTTTGCATAAATCTCCACAAGCCTTTCCAAGGCTGTTTAATAGTCCATCTGTATGAGGATTTACCTTTGCCAATAATCTGCCTTCTACCCAAGTTAGCAGTCGAAGATAGGCTTGTTGACCATTTTCTTTTTGAAATGGGGTAATCGTAGCCCCTTCCTTATTGGTTACTATTTTGGGTATTTGTAAATCTAATGCTTTCGTAGCCAAATGACTGAGTACTGTATTTTGAAGGGTTAAATTTTCTACATCCCGAGCGCTACTTTCTACTTTAAATACATATTTTTCCTTTTGAGAAACAACAATCAAAAAATTTAAATCAATTTCTCCTGGTAATTGAGTTGCTTGTCCTTGGATATTAAAATGGTCAGAAACTAATTGTGCGGCTTGTATTGTGGTCATAAAAATTAGGTTGTGGGTTGCGAGGATTGATAACTCGCCACTCATTTACTACATTCCAATGGGAAATTTTTCAGTAAAGAGGTATTAAAGTTAAGGTAAGTCGTATCTTTTAATTTGTATTCCTTTAAGGTTGCCTTGGCAGGGTCAAACGCTATCCAACCAATAGCTAAAGGCGTATTTACGGCTTCTATAATCATCCTAAATAAATAAACAGAATCAGCAGTTATATTTAAATTGTCATCCCCAAAAGGATTGGCTTCGGGGATGAAGGCAATGGCTTCCTTTTTCTTCATTAATTCTCTTTCTTGCTGCTGGATTTTATTAGCACTTTTGATAACTTCCATGACTTTCTTCAAACAGTTATCCATCGTAGAGAGCGTAGATGCTTTTTTTCTTATCAACACATAATGACTACTAATCGACATATCCTCTTTTTGAATGGCATGCTTTCGCCATTTAAAATTTTCATTGAGATAATCTCTACTTGCTGCGGATAAATTATAAATACTAGCCACATCATTAGTATCTACGAACTCCATTAATTCAGGGTCTCTAATTTCAATACCTTCTATATCTAAAAATCCCATTTTAATATCATCTAATCGGATGCCATCAAAGATAGAATACCTAAAATCTCCGCTTACTTTGGCATGCCTTAAATCTGTATTTTTTAAGGTAGCGTTCGTCATTTTGACATTTGCTATTAGACTGTGCTGTAAATTCGCATCACTAAAATTAATACCATTCATATAGGTTTCTTCAAATTTGGCACCCTGTAAATTCGCACTTATCAGATTCGCATATTCCAAATCTGTATTTCGGAAAGAAGCGCCTTGTAAATTGGCAAAAGGCAATTCAATCCCTTCCATATAATTTTCGTCAAAATTTGCATTTTTTAAATCGGCATAACTAAAATCTGCTTTCGCAAAAAGTTTTTCATAAGTACTTTCGTGCAGGGAACTATTCGTCAAAGAAATCAATAATTGCCCTCTTTCTGGGCTCAATGGTTGGTCAATCAATTGGTCATTTTCCAAATAACGGTAAGGGCGAAGTGCTTGACTAAGAGAGACAATTCTGCCTATTAAAGCATCACTTAAAATATTAGTAGGATTATCAGCGGCTTTTAATTCTTCCCCCATTTTATCCATAATGTTACTCATCAAAAATATTAGGGAACTTCGACGACTGCCTTCTTCTAAGTTAATTTGCTGGTCTAGCCTTTCATTTTGGCCTGCTAATAATTTATTTTGAGTGTTTAGAATATAAGTTTGAATACCTAAAAGTAGTAGGGGAATAAAAGCAAGCATTAATGTAAAGATACCAACACGGGTTAATCGCCAAACTAAATGTGTTGAGATGTCAGCCAAAGTCACTTTAGACACTTTTCCACTTGGCCACTCTTCGTATAAACGCAAAACACTCTTTTTTAACCCTTTGCCAACAAAAATACTCGTCGCAATTTTACTCGCAACCCTGCTAAAAACCGTACTCGCTTTTTCCTTACCTTTTAGTAGGTGTAATTCTGCTTTTAATTTTAAGTTTTCTTTGATGATTTGATGGTATTCGTCTTTTGGTTGATTCGATTCCATACATTACTTTTTCGTCAATGAATACTATGAAATGAGGAAAATAATCTCGTCCTTTTAGGACCATCATTAATTGCCTCCTCCCTAAAATCAAATGTAGTCTTTTTGCTTTTATTTATGGTAAAGTTTAGATGGTTATTTTTTTATTAGGTATTGTGTAAACAAAATGAGTTTACTTAGATGGAATAGATAGCCAGATTGAAAATTGATACTCACGTGTCGGACACCTCCAAAGGTGTCCGACACGTTCGACTAACCATTTATCAGTTTTTTAGCTGACGCTCTAAACTTAACTTATACACCTTCCAAAAAATAAGTTACCGTATTAACGTTTCTTACTAAGTAAAGTAGTTATTTTGTGCTAAAATCAATTTAGCTATGTTCCGTCTTTTTTTGCTTTGTTCACTCCTTTTGTTAACTGCTTGCCAAGAACAATCAAAACCTAAAACAACGCTTAAAAAAGTAATTCCTTATCAAAAAATAAAGGGGATTACCATGGGGGTCGTTGCTTATCAAATGACCTATCAAGATTCTGCCAATTCAGTTCCACAAACGACCATAGATTCCTTATTAGCCGCTTTTAATCAAGGAAATTCTCATTATGAGCCGACTTCAACCATTTCTCGTTTTAATCAATCTGAAAATGGAATTACGGTCGAGCAAAGTGGTGTAGAACAGCACTTTATCAAAAACGTATTATTAGCTCAAACAATTGTGGCCCAAACAAATGGCTATTTTGACCCTACGGTGGCACCTTTAATGAATTATTATGGTTTTAGGAAAAAGAAATTAGAGGGTGTACCGACCATAGATACCGCTAAAATAATGGACATTATGGCGACCATTGGTTTTGATAAAATAAAGATTGAAAAAGAAGGAAATCAATGTACTATTCAAAAAATAAACCCGGCTACCCAATTGGATTTCAGTGCTATAGCAAAAGGATATGCTTTGGATGAAGTAGGATATTTTTTTGAAAAACAGGGTATTGAGAACTATTGGATAGATATAGGTGGAGAATCCAGAACTAGGGGTAAAAGTCCAAGTGGACGTTGGTGGCGAATTGGCATACAAGACCCTAGAGGTCCTAGGAATACCCCAATTGCAGTGGCTAATATGAAAAATTTGTCCATGGCAACTTCGGGTAATTATGAAAGTTTTCGAATAGTGGATGGTAAAAAAATAGGACATACAATGAATCCTAAAACAGGATTTCCAGAATTAAATAATTTACTAAGCGCCACTGCTTTTGCCAAAGATTGTAGTATTGCAGACAGCTATGCGACTGCGTTTATGACCATGGGTATGGAAAAAGCATTTAACTTAGCGCAAAAATTACCAGAAATCGAAGCATACTTAGTATATTTCGACGAAAATGGAAGCGTTCAAACTAAATATACCGCTGGTTTAGCAGGTGTTATTGATAATTTACAGTAGCTTAGGCTTCCAGCCTGAGAATCCCCGATTTCGTATCTGACGCCTCCAAAGGGGGATGATACGTAAATCACAGATTTTTTATTTAGGAAACTTAATGTATCAGATACTTACTTTAGGAATTCTTATCAACCTATGAGGCTACTCTTACTAAAACAAACGTAATGAAATTAAATCTCAACCGAGATTTGTGCTTTTTTGATTTGGAAGCTACTGGATTAAATGTAATTCGAGACCGAATTGTACAAATTGCCATCATCAAGTATTCTAAAAAGGACAAAGCACCTGAACAATTAACTATGCTCATCAACCCAGGAATTCCTATTTCTGAGGAAGCCATGGAAGTGCATGGTATTACGCCTAAAATGTTATCCAATAAACCTACTTTTCAACAAGTTGGGCAGAAAATTTTTGATTTTATTGGCAATTCAGATTTAGCAGGCTATAATTCCAATCGTTTTGATGTACCGATGTTAATGGAAGAATTTGCTAGAGTAGGCATTGAATTTGATGTTTCCAAACGGAGGTTAATTGATGTACAGCGCGTCTTTTATAAGATGGAACCTCGTACGTTGAAAGCGGCACTTAGATTTTACTGCGGAAAAGAATTAGAAAATGCCCATGATGCTTTGGCAGATGTCCAAGCTACAATAGATGTTTTTAAGGGACAGTTAGAAAAATATGATGGGGTAGATTTAATTGATGCAGATGGAAATATAATTGAAGCTCCGATAAAAAATGATATGCAAGTCATTCATGATTTTACGAGTGACTTGAAAACGATAGATGCCACTCAACGATTGAAATATGACCAAAATAAAGTAGTCGTTTTCAATTTTGGTAAATATCAAGGTAAACCAGTTGCAGAAACCTTATACAAAGACCGACAGTATTATAACTGGATTTTGAATAAAGAATTTTCTTCCCAAGTAAAGCAAATTGTAAAACGATTGGTTAAAGAGTATGGTAAAGCACAACGGAATGGATAGTTTACCGTCGGCAGTTTGCAGTCGGCAGTTAACAGGATACAACTGGCGGTTAGCAGTTAATGGTGTTCACTCTTTCAAGCATTCGGCATTCATCATTCATCGTTGATCGTTGTTCAAATTAATATTTTTAGGATTTTTGTTATGCCTATCAGCTTGTTACCAACCAGAAAGCGGTTGCTTAGATGTAGAAGCGAAAAACTTTGAATTGACCGCTGATGAACCTTGTGATAGGGAGAATTCTGCTTCTAGTTGTCCTTGTATTTATCCTGTTTTATCTTCTGCTATGAATTATGTAGTTGAGAAAGTTGATTATCGGCCTGACGCTTTTTATCGAATCGACACGCAATATATTCGTATCCAAAGTATTCAATTTTATCTAAGTGGATTTCAATTTAGAAGCACTTCGGGCGAATGGATTAGCGTAGAAGATACCATCAGTCTGGTCGTACTAAACGATGAAAACCAACTAGAAACCCAATTGCTAACAGATGATTTTTTATTAGTCAACCAGCAAAATAGCATCACTATGGGGGCTATTAAACAACATGGCACTTTTGATAGTTTGCGTTTTGTATTGGGAGTCGAAACACCAGCAAATACTGCCGCACCAGATTCCATTACTAATACTAAGCATCCTTTGGCCACAACCGATATGCATACTGGGAATCAAGAGACAGGTTATATTTTTAACCAGCTTATTTTTCATAAAGATACACTCTCCGAAACAACTGCCATCACAATAAATCTTACAGCAGCTACTTTTCAAAAGCAGCCTAATCTAATGGAATTTAAAATGCCATTTTCTTACGAAACTCCAATCGGAACTGACTTTTCGCTCGGAACTTTACAAGTTGACCACGCAAAATGGTTTGATGGCATCAATTTTGTGATTGATACAGAAGCAATTATGGTTGAAAAAATTGTCGCAAACACGCCTAAAGTCTTTTCAGTCTCCAATTGATTCCCCCCTTTGTTCCTTTATAAAACAACTAAGTTATATATTTGTACGTTTTATATAAGTATCATTTCATAGTTCTTACTATAAAAAAACCTCAATATTTCAATATACTCCTAATGAATTTATTTAGGGGGTTAAAAATTTCCACTTAATAATAGTGGATAAATTCGCCACTAATATTTATAGTAAAGCCTACGGTATTTAGGTAAAGGTTATTCGCCCCTTTAAAAAAGCGAAATTCAAACAAAACCGAACAAAGATGAAGAACATTCTATCACTAATAATCCTTGCTGGACTCTTAATGGCTGCATCTTGTGGTAAAGAGCCTCCTCCCCCTGTTGACACTGCAACTATTCAACTATCTTTCCGAGCGACTTATGCTGGTGAACCTCTGGTTTTAAATCAACAAACTTATGACTACCAAGGAAAAAAAATAAGATTTTCTAAAATCAATTTTTACTTGGCTAATTTAGCCGCAGCTAATGATGATGGAGAAACGGAATTATCAGAAATTCAATTTATTGATTTGTCTCTAACACATAATTCGGCGTCTGATGCAGCAAAAGGGACTACTCTAAATTTTTCTAGAATTCCTGTTGGTACGTATAAATTTTTAAAGTTTGGAATAGGGGTATCTGCAGATTTAAATAAAACAAATCCTTCTGATTATTCTACCAGTCATCCTTTAGGTGCAGATAATAGTGGAGAGTACTGGGAAGCATGGAATAGCTATATTTTTGCTAAAATAGAGGGGCAATTTGATGAAGATGGGAGCGGAGATTTCGATGGAAATGATATTAGTTTTGCTTATCATGCAGGAATGGATAGAGTTTATCAAGAAGATATCGAATTTGATAAAATTTTAAATTTAAACGCAGGAGAAACTACTAATCTAGATTTTGAATTAGATATTAGAACTTTATTTACTCAACCAAGAGGAGATTTATTAGATTTGAAGTCTCATGACCCAAATAACCAGATTGGAGAAATGATAATTATTATGGAGAATTTTAGAAAAGCACTCCAGTTAAAATAACTACTTATCGGTCATTTGAATAGTGCTTCTCAAACGATAATCAGCTAAAATGAAATACTCATTTAACCTATTTTTGCTTATGTACTGCTTGGTTATTGCTTGTAATAAGCCAACTATAGCACTTGTTGACACAGCTTCTCTTAACTTATCTTTCCGTGCAACTTATAAGAGCGAACCGTTAATTCTCAATCAAACGTATGATTACGAAGGTAATAACGTCAAATTTTCAAATATCAACTTTTATTTAGCTAATTTGGTTGCAGTCAATGATGATGGGGAAACGGAATTATCAGAAATTCAATTTATTAATTTATCCTTAGCGCATAATACACTAGCTGATGCCGAGAAAGGTTTTCTGATGAATTTTTCAAAAATACCTGTTGGCACTTATAAGTACTTGAAATTTGGCGTAGGTGTGCCTCCTGATTTAAATAGAACAACTCCTGCCGATTATGCGACCAATCACCCTTTAGGCATCAATAATGGTGCTCAATATTCTGAAGAATTTGATGGTTATATTTTTGCCAAAATAGAGGGCGCATACGATAAAGATGGAGATGGTTTTGGTAGCAATGATATAAGTTTTGCTTATCAAATAGGCGGGCGTGATAATTTATACAAAACGATTGAATCAGATAATATTCTAAATTTAGAAGCAGGAGAAACGACTATTTTAGATTTTGAATTAGATGTTAGACGACTTTTGACTCGTCCTGCAGGTAGTTTGATTCGTATAATAGATTATGACCCAAATGACCAAAACGAAGAAAGACAAATTATTATGAATAATTTTGAAAGAGCACTTCAACTAAAATAAAATATTATCTTGCCAGCCACCTAACAAATTCTTGCTATTTTCTTGCATAATATAGACACTTACCTTTCATAAATAAACTAATTTGCATCAACAATACGTTTAATGCATAAGCCATTCTTCTCCTAATTTAATATCAAAAAATGTCTTGGTTAATTAGAAGTACCACTCTATTATTAATACTATTCCTTTTTGCCTGCAAAAAAGATAGAAATCCTACGACCAATCCTAATCCTCCAATACCTGATGGCAACAATTTAAGCGATATTGCCTACAATCCAATTGCCTACGAATTACCCGATGTATTCCCCTTACCTGTCATGGATATACCTATGGATAATCCCTTAACAGAAGCTGGAGTAGCACTAGGCAGATTTTTATTTTTTGACCCTATTTTATCTGGCAATGAAAAGATGGCTTGTGCCGATTGTCATTTTCCGCAGAGTGGCTTTACAGATAATTTGGCAGTTAGTACAGGAACGGATGGCATTGCAGGGATTAGAAGTTCGATGTCTTTAGTGAATGCAGGCTATTTTACAAAAGGCTTATTTTGGGATGGACGGATTAAAACCTTGGAAGAACAAGCACTATTACCTGTAGAAGATGTGATTGAATTGCATAATAATTGGGAAAGTGTCGTAGAAAAAATACAAGTACATACTGATTACCCAACTCGATTTAGAAAAGCTTTTGGTATTAATAATACGGAAGAAATCACCAAAGAGCTAGCCGCCAAGGCTATTGCTCAATTTGAACGAAGTTTACTCAGTTTTAATGCTAAATATGATAGAGTCGTTAGGAATGAAGAGTTTTTTGAAGAAGATGAATTAATCGGTTTTGAACTGTTTTTTGATGAACCCAACGATCTACCAGATGCGGAATGTGGGCATTGCCATAATGCGCCTTTATTCACCGTTAACCAATATTTTAATAATGGCATTGATTCGGTAGGTAGTCTAGAAGATTTTAAAGATAAAGGCTTAGGAGCTATTACAAATAATCCGTTTGATAATGGAAAATTTAGAGCGCCTAGTTTAAGAAATATTGCTCTCACTGCTCCTTATATGCATGATGGTCGCTTCCAAACCTTAGAAGAAGTCATTGACCACTATAATGAAGGCGCACACTTTGCTGATAATATTGACCCTTTAATTATGACTAGAGGCTTAGGGCTTTCTGAACAAAATAAAAAGGACTTAATCGCTTTCTTGCATACTTTAACTGATACTTCTTTTGTGAACAATCCAGCTTATCAAAATCCATTTGAGTAAAATTGGTAAGAAGACCTCCTAACTTTCCAATCATTATTTATATTGAGCGATTAACAGTTTTCTGATTATAACGTTTTGCAGTGAAGCTGTCCCAGCGGGACAAAATGTCGGTAGAAAATGATATTTTACGAATCAAAAATGTGCCTTTAGGTACATTATGTATCACATTCCGTACCTAAAGGCACGGTAAAATAAGGATTAACTCCCATTTTCTACCGACATAAACCCCCTAAAGGAGTTGATTTTTAGAATCACAGCAATCCGTTACAATCAGACAGTTTTAAAGATTTTCTACCAATTATCCTTGAATTAATTAGGCAATAAGTTGAACTAAGTATTTTAGTCTACGTTCTCAAAACAGGACTAATTTAAAAACTTCTAATTGACAAAATCAATTATCGTTAAATAATATAGCTAGTGATTGAATTATGGAATGGCATATTAATGGGCTTAGCCTTAGCTATTTTGGTAGGTCCTATCCTATTTTCCTTAATTCAAAGAAGTATAGAACAAGGTATTAGAGCAGGTTTATGGGTAGCGCTCGGTATTTGGGTAAGCGATTTATTATTCATTGGTGGGATTATGTTTGGGGTAACCCATATCGCCCAAATGATTGAATCTCCTTTATTTGAACCTATTTTAGGTGTTTTGGGCGGTCTTGTATTAATTGGTATTGGTGTAGGTATGTTTATTTCTAAACCTGCTGAAAACATGGAAACAAGTAATGGTTTAGAAATACTATCTTCCAAATGGAAACTTTGCTTAGAAGGTTTTCTCCTTAATACCATCAATCCTTTTTCTGTAATTTTTTGGACGAGTTTAATTACTACAAAATCTATAGAAACTGATTTATTTTCTATCAATAACTATCTTTTTTTTGGTAGTATTTTAGGAACCATTGTTATTACAGATGTTTTAAAAGTTATTCTTGCGAAGAAAATTAGTACTTATTTACAGCCTAAGCATATTCTACGTATGCGTAAAATTTCGGGTATTGCCTTATTTCTATTTGGTATTGTTATGATGATTCGAGTAACACTGGTTTAAACGGTCCTATTAAATCCATATCAAAGACTGTTCGTTTAATGTCTTTTTTGTTTTTTCCTTATCCTTACTTATTCCCAATAAAAAGCCACCGCCACCAGCGCCACAAATTTTTAGTTTAAAATGGTTACTACTCAACCCATCTAACCATATCTTTTTAAAATCATCCAAAATCATAAAATCAAAATACCGGAACTGAAATAAACTTAATTCGTGGATGGTATTAAATAATAAATCCCATTGGTCATGTAAAAAGGTATGAATCGCATCATCTACTAAGGGAACTAATTGGGTCTGACATTTTTTATCGTACCACTCCTCTTTGCAACGCTCTAGAAAACCATTAATAAAAGGGCTAGCTTCTCTTTTTATCCCCGTATCTAATAAAAATAAACCGACAGTATCTGTTTTTTCTTGCTGAAATAATTCAACTTGCCGAATCTCCTCTCCCAAAAGAATAGGGTAATTTAAGTAGGATACTAATGGGTCTGTACCAGAACTGGCTCCATGAAAAAAGCTCTCCATCTCCGCAAATATTTTTTTTAAGGCTACTAGAGATAAGGTGCTATTTTTTTTGCCAAATTTATCCAAAATAGCAGCACACAAAGCACCAGAACTTCCAACCCCATATCCCGTTGGAATATTAGCCTCAAAATATAGCCCTTTTGCCAAATTCAGCGCAAAAGCATTCGTATCAATCCACTCAGTTAAACCTTGCCTTTCTAAATACTGTTTAAAAGAGGGGAGTTGCTGTTGTAATGCTTTCGCAGCCATTATATTAGGCTCATATTTCCAAGTACCAAAAAAGTCAGCTAGTGGCATAGCAAGCGCTTGCGAGCCTTTTATGACCGTATGTTCTCCAAAAAGTAATATCTTAGCAGTGTACAGGATGACAGGATTTTTATAGAATTAATAAGATAATGTGCTTAATATAAACCTTCGCTACTTTGTGTGTGTAAAATTAATGTATTAAATTAAGTGCTGAAATTGTCCACTAAATATTAAACCAATAATAGTAGAAATATGGCAAAAAGAACCATTCCCGTAGTTGATTTATCAAGATTCATAGCCGGAACTGCGGAAGAAAAAAAAGCCTTTGTAAAAAAATTAGGGGAGGCTTTCCATCAAATTGGATTTGTTGGCGTAAAAAATCACGGCGTTTCCCAACAATTAATTGATGATTTTTATGCAGCATCTAAAGCATTTTTTGGGTTGCCTGTTACTGTGAAACAAAATTATGAAAAGCCAGAATTAGCAGGACAAAGAGGGTATACTGCTTTTGGAACAGAACATGCCAAACAATCCAAAGTGGCTGACCTAAAAGAATTTTTTCAAATTGGCCAAACCGTTTCTAATAATCATCCACTCAAAGCGCAGTATCCAGATAATGTAGCAGTAGCAGAAGAAGCTGACTTCTTGAGATTAGGCGTTGAATTATATCGAGCTTTTGAGAAATCTGGAGGTTATTTGCTAGAAGCCATTGCGATTCATTTAGAACTAGATAGAAACTATTTCACGAATCATATAGACGAAGGAAATAGCATTCTTAGAGCGATTCACTATCCGCCTATTCGACAAGCGCCTAAATCTGCTATTCGGGCTGAGCAACATGAAGATATTAACTTAATCACGCTTTTAGTCGGCGCTTCTGCTGGTGGTTTACAGTTATTAAATATGGAGAATGAATGGATGCCCATTACGCCAGAAGAAGATGAGATTGTAATTAATGTTGGCGATATGCTACAACGCTTAACGAATGACTATTTAAAATCTACGACGCATAGAGTCGTGAATCCGCCAAAAGAAGAATGGCATAAACCAAGACTATCTATTCCTTTTTTCTTACATCCTAAGAGTAATATGGATTTGACTTGTTTGGATAAATGCGTGACCACAGCAACACCTAATTATCCACCAACTACCGCAGGAGCTTACTTAGACGAACGCCTAAGAGAGATTGGACTGAAAAAATAAGCTGTTTGAGCATTAAAAATGAGCTTACGTCAAAAAATGAATAGAAAGTATAATTGCGATTTAAAAAATCGTAACTTTGTGGTAGTGATTCACGAAAAGAAACGCTGTTCATTTTCAGTACAGCAAATCTATAAACAGTTAAAATCAATTTATTATGGAAAATATATTCCTATTTGGATTGCCAGGCGGTACAGAGATTTTTGTCATTCTTTTTATTGTCTTATTATTATTTGGTGGTAAAAAAATTCCTGAACTAATGCGAGGTATTGGTAAAGGAATTAAGGAATTTAATAATGCCAAAGCAACGATTGAAACAGAGATAAAAGAAGGCATGAAAGAAACTGAAAAGAAGGAACTAAAAAATGAGTAGTTCTTGTTTTCTAAACTAAATTAACTAAAAGGCGGATAGGTGTCAATACCTATTCGCCTTTTGTTTTTACTAAATCTAAGAAAGCAGCTACTTTTAATAAATTTAATAAAAAACCTATTCCTAGTCCTACCAATAAAACGATTATAAAACCAAAGAACCAAGGAAGACTACTATACATTATAATGATGGAGCTAACTAGTGCTATTAAAAATCCTAATAATAAAAACCGACCAATTAAATTAAAATCTGTTTTTAATTGGAACGCTTTTTTGGCAATAAAAATCTGACTAATTAAGGCAAATCCTTGTGTGAAAAAAGTAGCCCAAGCCGCTCCTAAAGCACCATATCTTGGAATTAACACGTAATTAAACCCAATATTTAACAGGACTGCTATTATAAAAACTTGGTTCATTTCTCTTAAACTATTATTCGCTGCTAATAAAGTACTATAAATATATCCCGTACTAATAATCATAAAGGTACCCATCAAAATGCCTAGAATATTCGCACTATAAATACTCGCATCTTCGTAGAGTAAAAACATAATTTCTTTCCTAAAAAAACAAGTCGTCACCCCAAGTATGATTGCACCACAAAGCAACATTTGTAAACTGAATCTTAGTAAAGGCCTAATAGATTGCTTTTCCTTTAATAAGCGTGCAGACATCGGTAATAATAAGCCAGCAAATAATATCCCTAAAACATTAACCGCATCTAATAGCCGATAAGCTGATGCATAAATACCTGCCTCTTTTTCCCCATCGACCAACATTCTTTCAATCATCACAAAATCAATTCTGGTATAAATCGTCATTAAAAATACCGCTAAAGCAAAAGGATAACTTTTCTTTAAAATAAGCCATAAAAAAGCTGGATTAAATTTTAATTGAAAGTAAGGTAATTTATTAAAAACAAGACTCCCTGCTACTATGGCAGTCAATAGAAGCGAACTTGATTGGGCATAAACAAACCATTCAATCTGAAAAGGGGTCGTGATAAAATTACTAAAAAGTAAAAAACTACAAATAATAATCAATAATAACCTATCTAAAATAGTCACTAAACTATCCGTTCGATAAAAGCCTAATCCAGAAATATTGGAACGGAAAAAGGCTATCGCAGACATCAGAATTTGATTAAAAATGAAAAAGAATAACAAATGAAATTGCCGACTTCCATAACCAATTAAGAATGCCACTATTAGCGTTAAAAATGTATATATAATTCCTAAGCCTAGTTTCAAAATCAGCATATTAGGAAAATACTTAGGTAATAATTGATGATGCTGTGCTATATTTCGATTATTAAAATGCTGTAGTCCAAAATCATTAATAATCTGTAGTAAGAAAGTAAAACTAAATAGAGTGGCATATAAGCCATAATCTTCTAAACCGACTCGATTTTGCACCGTTCGGTCAATACCAAAAATATAGAAAGGTTTTATCAATAAATTGACGGAGAGGAGAAAGAGGATGTTTAGGAGAAATGCTCTTTTCATAATAGACCTAAAACAAAAAAGCAACCAACTGATTAACAGAAGATTGCTTTTTATTGTTGAGGTCGGACGCGGATTCGAACCGCGGTAGCAGGTTTTGCAGACCTGAGCCTAGCCGCTCGGCCACCCGACCCTGATACTTTTAATATTTAGCTTTAAAATCGCTTTCTTTTAAAACGACCGCAAAGATAAAATATTTTTTAAAACATTCACGTATTTTAACGAAAAAAATAGTAAATAGTTTCATTTCGCTGGTATCTTTGTCCTTTATTATTGACTTTGAAATTCATTAATTCAAATATGCCAACTATCAAAAATATAGCGACGCTTTCGCTTGCTTTTATCTTACTAATTTCCTTGTGTTTTAGTTGCAATTTTATGCAAAAAGAAACAACTAAAAAAAATATTTTACAAGTCGATTATTATGCAAGGTATTTGCAAGCTGATAAACAACTTAAAGTCAATATAAGTTTCACGGAGATAGACTCTACCGAAAAATTAATTCCTAAAAAAATGGAAGAGGTGTTATTTGCCAATAAAGTGCTCAATGGAAAAAAGATAAGCAATGCCTATCGTTATCAATTAGTAACTCAAATGCCCTTTACTGAAAATAATTATGGGTTGACCTATAGACTAAACCAAACAGAAATAGATAGTGTGGCTATTCCAATTCAGGCAATGAGCGATTTTTCTATAAAAAAAGGAAAAGTAAGTAAAACGGCAGGCACAAATTTAGTTTTTGAAGGAATCGAACAATCTACTGAAGAAACATTAGTACTTTTATTCAGTGATGTTAATCATAAGACGGCTACCATCAAAATTGGAAACCATCCGATAAATACACCAATCATTATTCTGCCCGAACAAGTAAATCAGCTTGCCGCAGGAAAAGGCAATGTTTACCTCGTAAAAAAACAAACTATTCAAACAAAATCAGCAACCACTGAATTAACTGGTTTAACAGAATATTATTCAGCCGTTCAAGAAATAGAAATAATAGAATAAAACAAGCTTTCTAATTGTATTTATAAGTTACTATGGTTTCGTTTGGTCTACTAAATTAGCAGTCAGCATTCGCTCTTCTAGTCTTTGTCTTTTTTTGCTTCTAATACTATCTTTTAAATATTTCTCAATTACTAGGCTTGCAATTGGAGCAGCATAAGTGCCTCCAAAACCTCCATTTTCGATATAAACTGCTAAAGCAATCTTAGGGTCATCCTTAGGTGCAAAAGCAAAGAAAATAGAGTGGTCTTTTCCTGCATTTTGAGAAGTTCCCGTTTTACCACAAACGGCGATGTCTTCAATATACGCTTGTTTGGCAGTTCCAGCCAAGACTACCTGTTCCATGCCATTAATAATCGGTTGAAAATGCGTTTGGTTAACCGAAACTTGTTGTATTTTTTGATACTTAGGGTTGGTTCTAATCATCGTGCTATCTTCTTCTACAAAACCTTTGGCTAAATGTGGTAAAATATAACGCCCTTTATTACCTATGAGTGCGGCAAGATTAGCCATCTGCAAAGTAGTCATTTCGACTTCTCCTTGACCAATTCCTAATGACATGATTTTTCCAGAATTCCAACCACCATTATTTTTATAAATCTTATCATAATATTTTGGTCTAGGATTATTGCCTTGCTTTTCTCTAGGATAATCAATTTCTAAGGGTTTTCCAATCCCAAATTCTGTCAAATAATCATTAAAGACAGATAACCCTTTTTGAGGAATAGATTTCCCATATTGGTCTACTATATCTCTAAAAGTTCTAAAAAAGTAAGAATTACAAGAATGCTTGATTGCTTTGGTCATATCTACCTGCCATTCATGGTTATGACAACCAAATTTTCTAGAATTCGCTTTGCCTGGTTGGTAGTAGCCTTTACAAGTTACGTAATCATTTAATGTTACAATTTCTTCTTCTAGGGCAACTAAACCGACAATGGTTTTAAAAATAGACCCAGGAGGATATTTTGCCATGACTGACCTATCGAAAAAGGGTTCTAGAGTATCCCGTTCTAATGCTTTATAATTATTACCTCTACCAGGCCCAATGACTAAAAGATTGGGGTTATAAGTAGGTGCGCTAAGCATCGTTAGAATTTCGCCCGTCGCAGGTTCTATCACAACAATACTACCTCGTTTATTTTTCATTAGTTCCTCAGCATAGATTTGTAAATCTATATCTAAGGAGGTGATTAAATTTTTTCCAGATACTGCTGGTATGTCTGAGTCTCCGTTATCATAAGCTTCTACTTCTCTACCAAATTTATCTTTAAGCATTAATTTTACGCCTTTTTCTCCTCGCAACTCTCTTTCATATTGGTATTCTAAGCCACTTTGCCCAACGTAATCTCCTAAGGAATAAATGCCGTCAGATTGCTCAATTTGCTTTCGATTTACTTCGCCCAAATAACCCAAAACATGTGCAGCATTGGGGTAAGGATACCCTCTTACATTTCTTAATCGAGTAAAGAAGCCAGGAAATTCGTAAAGATGTTCTTGAATTTGAGTATATCGTCTAGCAGATATTTTATCTAAGAAAACAAAGGGTTTTCTTTTGGAGTAACGCCCACTTCGCCAGTTTTTATTTAATTTTTTGATAAAAGTCGGTTTATCCATACCCAAAAGTTGGCAAAACTTAGCCGTATCCATTTCAGGATTAACTTGTTTATAAGTAACCATTAAATCATACATGGCATTATTATAAACAATTATTTTTCCATTTCTATCCGCAATAAAACCTCTAGAAGGGTAGGTCGTAATTTCGTCAACTGCAATATTATTTCCTTTGACTCGGTAGGTGTCGTCTATTAATTGTAAATGTGCTGCTTTGCCCATCAACACCAAAGTACCAATTAGAAAGACTGCTAAGATGCTTTGATAACGGTTATTGAAGCGATCACTCATAATAGGTCAGTTTTAATGGAAGCTTATTGAGAATTTATTAAACACTTGGTCGGGCAATTACCATGTACATTATCATTAGAAATAAAGAAAATACAAAACTAGCAATTGTTCTACCTATAATCTCAATAGCATAAATTGGCGTAAATATCTCTAGTACAAAATAAACCAGTAGGTGAATAAAGAGTAAGACGCCTGCATATTTTAAAAACCAAGGTACACCATAACTTTTAACGGTTAATCCTAAACTGACATTATACCCTTCTCTTGGTTCAAGAACCGCTAGAACCAAAGGGCGCAGAATAGCAGTCACCAAACAAGCAGCAGTATGAACACCAGGAGAATTATAAGCACCGTCAACTAACATTCCTAAACCAAAACCTACTAACACTAAGGCTATTTTAGAGATTCTGAGAGGAAGTAATAATAAAAATAGTGGATAAATGAAAAGAGAGATATAATTGAAAAATGTTCCACCCAATTTAGCTTGTTGTAGCACAACACCTTGCACTAACACAAAAAAGAATAATCTTAGTATATTTTGAGTAATTACATTATTCATTAAAAAGGTTCAATTAACTATTGTGTATAAAACTGATGCGTTGCACTTGCGGTCAATTATGATTGATTTACTCCTCTTTTACTTGCTGTTCTAATTCTAATTGTTGAATCTGCTTATTATTCTTAATAATCTCTACATATCTTAATGTACCAAAATCATTACTCAGTCTAACTTTTATATCATGGAAATTATTACCACTTGGCAATTCTGTTGCTTCTATCGTTCCTATCATAAGCCCTGTAGGGAAGTGAGTAGAATAGCCGCTGGTCACAATAGTATCACCTACTACAACTGTGTTATGTTTTTCAATTGAGCCTAAGTTAACTATTTGAGGATTCGTTCCTACCCATCTCAATTCTCCAAACGCCCCAGTCCGCTTAATCATAGCAGAAATAAAAGTCCGCCTGTGCAATAAAGAATTGACAACTGCATAATCGTTACGGACGTCTCTGATAATACCGACAATCCCATTTTTACTAACCACGCCCATATCTTTTCGCACACCATCTTTTATTCCTTTATTGAGCGTCAGGTAATTATTAGACCTATCAGTTGTATTACTTGCAATCCTAGCACTTAATAATTCGTATTGATTGTTGAGTTTATCGAGGGTATCTTTTTCAAAGATGGGGCTTAATTCGTAATTAATTAATTTTTCTTTAAGTTTAGCATTTTCCAATGCCAATTCATCCATCTTATCTTGTAGGGAAAGATAATTTGTCCAATCATTCCATTTTTCGGAAGAGTAGCCCCAGAAAATATTAGCAGAGTTTGCCCAAATATCTCTTTGTTTTCTATTATAATTGACAATGAGGTATAAGCAGAATATCTCTAGGGTGACAAATAAAATGAAATGCCCAAACCGTAAGAAAAGGAGTACAAGATTGCGCATGAACTGGTGGTAATTTGAAGGCTTTGATAAATTCCTTTTGTGATAAAAGAATTTATCAAAGCGTCATCATTTAGACAGATTTTCTATCAATAAGGAAAGAATAAGTATCAGTATTTTGTAAAGCTTTACTTGTACCACGAACTACTGCCTTTAAAGGGTCATCAGCAATATGTACAGGCAATTTTGTTTTTTGACTAATCCGCTTATCCAACCCTCTTAGTAAGGCACCACCTCCAGTCAAATAAAGGCCTGTCGAATAAATATCCGATGCTAATTCTGGTGGAGTTGTCTCCAAGGCTTTCAGCACTGCTTCCTCAATCTTTAGAATCGACTTATCTAAAGCATGTGCAATTTCTTGATAATTAATCAAAATTTGCTTCGGAATTCCAGTCATCAAATCTCTACCATTCACTGCAAAATCTGCAGGTGGGTCTTTTAGTTCTGGCAAAGCCGAACCTACATGAATTTTAATCTGCTCTGAAGTTCTTTCTCCAATTAAAATATTATGCTGCCGCTTCATGTAATTGGTAATATCACTCGTCAACTCATCTCCTGCAATTCGAATAGATTGGTCACAGACAATCCCTGAAAGTGCAATGACTGCAATCTCTGTCGTCCCACCTCCTATGTCAATAATCATATTGCCAATTGGTTCTTCTACATCCAAGCCAATTCCTAAAGCCGCAGCCATCGGTTCATGAATCAAATAAGTTTCCTTAGAATCTACATGATCTGCTGAATCAAAAACGGCTCTTTTTTCTACCTCTGTAATACCAGAAGGAATGCAAATAACCATTTTCATGTGAGAGAAGAATTTCTTCTTATTTCCTATGATACCAATCAAGCCTTCAATCATACTTTCGGCAGCTTGAAAATCGGCAATTACACCATCTTTTAATGGTCGGATTGTTTTTATATTTTCGTGTGTCTTTTCGTGCATCTGCATAGCCCGATGCCCTACCGCAATCGTCTCTCCCGTCTTCCTATTTATTGCCACAATAGACGGCTCATTGACCACGACTTCTCCATTCTCTATAATCAAGGTATTTGCCGTACCGAGATCAATAGCTAATTCTTGTCTAAAAAAATTAAATAAGCCCATTTATATATTTGAGTAAATCTTTTTTATGAATCGGTCCTAGTCCGTTAAAATTTAATGCCCAAAGTTATCAAATTATATTCACAATTCAATGCTTTGGCTAAAACTAACTTCTTTATTGAAAAAATTGGTCTTTTTTGTACAAAAATATGGTGTTAGATATAAATAAAAATAAATGTATTTTGATAAAATAAGCTTACCTTCGAGCCTAAATTTTAATCGTTTCCTAACTAGTTTTTTTTGTTATGAAAATATTCTTTTCAGAAAATCAACCTGACTACGCTACTTATACCTTTAATTACGCTGTTTATTGTATTAAAGAAGCACAAAATGAACTGCCTAAAATCTATGAAAAAGGCTTTTTGCCTTATACTGGAAACCTAAAAATAACCAGTGATATTTTCTATTTAGCAAGAAGTTTAAGAGTCAATTTAAATCAATTTGCTGATACTTCCGAGAACCGCAGAATCAATCGAAAAATAGCGGATTTAGACATCCAAATTACGGTACATGAGAAGGCAAATTTTGATATTAAAAATCCTGAATTTATTGCCTTTTGTATGGACTATGCAGCAGACAGATTTTCGGGAAATGCGATGACTGAAAATCGGTTAAAATACGTGTTGAGTAAAGAAACGGGCAGCCATATTTTAGCCTTTACTGCTAATGGGGAAACGCTCGGATATGTCTTGGCAGGATTAGAAGGAAACGCTTTACAATACTGGTATGCTTTCTTCAATCAAGCTTATATGCGGTCACATTCTTTAGGCAAGTGGATGATGTGGCGCACGATTCATTGGGCAAAGGATAATGAGTTGGCTTATGTTTATTTAGGTACTTGTTATGGCAAACATTCTTTATATAAAGTAAGAGATCATAAAGGCTTAGAATTTTTTGATGGTAGTCGATGGAATTCAGATGCTAAGCTGCTAAAGACATTGTGTAAAACAGATAGTGAAACGATTAATAAAGACCGTTTTAAATTATTAGAAAATCCAGATGAATTTATTGATGGATTATAAATAAGGAGGAATGATTTCTATTTTATGACCATAACCAAGATATAACCGTTCCAACTATTTTTATTACCTTGTCTCTGCATTCAAAATTTAAAACTCATACTTTATGACCGAATACGGCTTTCTATCTGTACTCCCTCCTGTTTTAGCAATTATTTTAGCCATTAGAACCAAACAAGTTTTTGTCTCGCTATTATTCGGTATCTGGCTAGGCTGGGTCATTATTAGTGATTTTAATTTGCTAACTGGTAGTTTGGACACAATTCAAGCCTTAGTCGATGTTTTCAAAGATGATGGGAATACGAGGACTATTATGTTTTCTGCCTTGGTGGGCGCACTCATTATTTTTATTCAAAAATCAGGTGGAGTAGAAGGCTTTATCATAAAAATCAGTCAAGTATTAGAAAAACAAGAACAAAAAAAAGTGGGTAATAATCGAGTGATTGTTCAATTTTTGGCTTGGTTAACAGGTGTCTTAATCTTTGTAGAGTCTAATATTTCTGTCTTAACAGTTGGTACTTTATATCGTCCTATTTTTGATAAATTAAAAATACCGAGAGAAAAACTCGCCTATATAGCCGATTCTAGTTCTTCTCCCTCCTCCATTTTAATTCCTTTTAATGCTTGGGGCGCGTTTATCATGGGCTTATTATTAGCGCAAGGTTTTGAAAATCCATTTGCTACTTTGCTCAATGCTGCTTTATATAACTTCTATCCGATTTTAGCTTTGGGAATGGTCTTAATTGTCATTTTTACCAAAAAAGATTTTGGCCCAATGGCTGCCGCAGAACGCAGGGCTAAAGAGGAAGGAAAACTATTAGCTGATGATGCCCAACCAATGGTTTCGGATGAATTAACTGCCATTACTACTAAAAATGGTATCATCCCCAAAGCTCACAATATGATTATTCCGATTGCTATTATGGTCTTGATGATGCCAGTAATGTTGGGCTATACAGGTTGGGATGCAGCGATGGAAAATCGACCAAATGCGGACTTTTTTGATAAATTCTTTTTTGCAGTCGGGCAAGGTTCAGGCTCCACTTCCGTGCTAATTTCGCTACTTATTTCGCTACTCTATTCCATGGTTTCCTATAAAATACAGGGGATTATGAATTTAAAAGAGATGGTAGATTTAACCTTAAAAGGAATAGCTGGTATGATGCCATTGGCGCTATTAATGTTAATGGCATTTGCTATCGGTGCTGTTTGTAAACAACTGGAAACTGGCATTTATGTAGCAGAAGTAGCCAAAGGCTGGTTGTCTCCCGCATTAGTGCCTTTTATCGTATTTATTGTTAGTTGCTTTATTGCCTTTTCTACAGGTACTTCTTGGGGAACTTTTGCCATTATGATAGCCATTGCAGTACCTATGTCACAAACCATGGATGCAAATGTGCATTTAGCAATTGCTGCCGCTTTAGGTGGTGGTGTTTTTGGTGACCACTGCTCTCCT
>JBGCFJ010001163.1:0-4657 GCA_045106885.1 Saprospiraceae bacterium | reverse complement strand
TGTTTAATTTTTTCAATATTTAGCCTTAAAATTGCTTATTTGGTATGTAAATAAATTGTTTTGAGGTGGTAGTTTATATTTTGTACCTGTATTTCTTTTTAGCCGAAAGCCTATTAAAATCGTAAAAACCTTGTTTCCTTTATTTTTTTTGACTAAAAAACATAACAATTCTTTTTTGGCGAAAATTTTGTATTAGCTAAAGTTAAATTGAGAAAATACATGAGAACTATATTCCTTTTAAGCATAATGTGCTTATTACTCTCTTTTTATGGTAATGCAGAAAATGGAAGTTTAAAGCAATTAGAGCAAAATGCTATTGTCGAAGAAAATCCCACCCTGTTTAATCGCGTCGCTAATGATTATTACGAGGCTGAATCATTGTCATTAGCCAAAAAAAATGCAGAAAAAGCATTATTATTTGCCACTGAAACGGGTAATGTCCTTGACTTAGCGCAAGCCAACGAACTATTGGGCATTATCGCTAAAGAAAGGTTTGATTACACCAATGCCACCGAATTCCTTTTACAAGCTTTAGATGGTTGGAAAAAATTAGAAATTCCAAAAGGGATTGCCAAAGTGAACCTACACATTGGTCAGATTTTTTATTTTCAAAAAGACTATATGAATGCCTTGACGCAATTGAATCGGGCAAAGACAGGTTTTGAACAATTGCAAAATAAAAAAGCATTGGCTAGTGTCTACCAATCGTTAGGAGATGTTTATTTGGCGCAAAATTTTTATGGTAAAGCCAAAGAAAGTTATACGACTGCTTTTGATTTATATATTGAGGAGGAAGCTTACCTAAAAGCTGCGGAGATAGCTCGATTCTTAGGGAAAATTACGCTAGAATTAGGTGATTATGAAGGCGCATTAGTTTATTTTTCCCAATCTCTAGATTTACATGGTTCCTTGGAAGATATGCCTAATATCGCAACAGATTATAATGATTTAGCCTTAACTTATTTGGCACAAAAGAACTATGAAGAAGCCACCGAAAATAATACCATTGCTTATGATATAAGAACAGAGTTGAAAGATACGATTGGTACAGCGGAATGTCTGACTAATTTTGGAGTGATTCATGCACGAATGGGGGCTAAACAAAAGGCCATACCTTTCCTTAAAAAATCAGCCAAATTATTAGAAGCATTACCTGTAAGTAGTAAAGTTCCTACCTTATTTGAAGCCATTTCTGCTACTTTTTCAAGTGTTGGCGATTTTCCTGCTGCCCTAAAATATCAGAAAGCTTTTGCCAATAGCCAACAAGTTTTGTTTGACCAAGACAAGGCAACGGCAATGTTGGAATTGACGACTAGATATGAGTCTGAATCTGAGGCAGAAGAACATAAACAACAAATTACCTCTTTGGAAAACGACAAGGCAGCGAATCTTCGATTAAGAGGTTTTTTATTAGCCGTTATTGCTTTAATTGCTGGTTTATTGGCCACTGTTTACATGTCTTATAAACGTAAGAAAAAGGCGAACGATGTCTTAAAAGAAAAGAATGAAGAGATTCTTTGGCAGACCTCTGAAATTGACCGTAAGAATATCCAATTACAAGAAAAGGCAGCTAGTTTAGATTTATTGAATAATAAGCTGGTTGGAGAAATGGCAGAAAGAGAATCTATTGAACGTTCTTCTTTTGCCAGAGATAGTTTCTTAGCGATGATGAGTCATCAAATGCGGACACCAATTAATATCATTGTTGGTTTGAGTCATTTATTATTAGAGGCAAATCCGAGGGAAGACCAAAAAGAATCGCTTAGAAATTTACAATTTTCTGCTAATAATTTAGTCGTTTTTATTAATGACGTATTGGATTACTCCAAAATTGAGGCGGGTAAATTGGTCATGCAAACTAGAGATTTCAAATTACCACAAATTGTGGATGATGTACATAAATGGTCGCATATTCCAGCAGAAGAGAAAGATGTAGTCTTAAGTTTTGAGATTGATTCTAAAGTTCCAGAAGTGTTAACGGGTGACCCTGTTAGATTGAATCAAATTTTGACGAATCTAATTAGTAATTCATTAAGTTATACCGATAATGGGACGATTAATACCAAAGTCTCCTTGTTCCAATTAAATGATAGAAATGTTACTTTAGAAATTATTATAGAAGATGATGGTCGAGGCATAGAAAAAGCTAAGCTGGAAGAAATGTTCCGTAAATTTACCCGTGACCCAGAAGCAGATATTTACGAAGGATTTAATACGAGTGGTTTAGAATTAGCGATTACAAAACGATTGGTAGACCTACAGAATGGCCGTATTGAAGCTTCTAGTGAATTGGGGAAAGGCACCATTTTTAGGGTGTATCTTCCTTATGTGATTCCATCTACATCTGCTAAATTAGAGCAAAAGACTAATAAAAACTTAGTGCCTTATCATTATTTGGTCGGCAAAAAGATTTTAGTCGTAGAGGATAACAAGATTAATCAATTAGTGGTCCGAAAAATGTTGACTAAATTAGGTGTGTTAGTGACTACGGCGAATAATGGCTTAGAAGCATTAGACTGTGTAAATGATACTTATTTTGATTTGATTCTGATGGATATTCAAATGCCTAAAATGGATGGTTATCGTGCGACTGCTGAGATTCGGAAGTCAGAAAATTCAATGATTGCCAATGTGCCAATTATCGCTTTGACTGCTTCTGCTTATTTGACTGAAAAAGATAAGGCACAATTATTTGGCATGAACGACCATGTCGGCAAACCTTTTGGACCAGAAGAACTCATGGAGAAAATTAGCCAATGTTTAGCTAAAAAAGAGAAAGGTATTAGAGTAATTCGAGGGTTGAATTAAAATTAAATTTCTTTTTTTTCTGAAAAATTGATTATTCAAAAAGGGCGACTGTTTTAACAGCCGCCCTTTTTGATAATTTTCAATTTTCAAAAGGGAATAACCCTTAGTTTTTAGGGTATAAAATATCATTATTGAGGCTAGTTTAATGTTTAGTCGCTTTTCCTCTGTGCTAATTCGCTTAAAAATTGGTGAAAATAATTTTATAAGAAAACCCTTTTTTTTATTTTATAAAGGGTTTTCTTATAAAAAATATTCCTATTAATTTTCAATTTAAAATGTTCAATTTTCAATTTTCAATTGTCAAAAGCACACAAAAAGAGAGAAAAAGGTTTCTTGTTAAAATAACTACTAATAATGAAGTTTTATAACCAACAACTAAGGGCTATCCCCTTTTGAAAATTATAAATTGAAAATTGACAATTGTCAAAAAAATTCTGTGCCCTCCGTTCCTCTGTGGTGAAAATAAGCGATGCTCGTCCAAGTAAAAGATATTAGTTTATTTTTGTCGTATTAAGTACCTACTATTAAATAATCGTCACTTTTGATTCAGGCTATTATTCCGATTTTACGTTCTATAAATCTGACTTCTGACAAGAAAATGTAATTTTCTGGTCTGACTTCTGACCTCTTTTTACCTGACTATCTATTCTTGTCCTTACATTTGCAGAATGAACGAAATAGACTTGGGTATATTTGACCATATTTTATTGTTTTTATTAGGAATTGTTTTACCAATCTTAGCAGTTTTCCAATCTCAATCGGAAATGAAGACCATGAAGTTTGATACTTCTATGAAAAAACAGGTCTATTATGGCAATAGCATTTTTCAGTGGATTTGTGTTGTTTTTATAGCACTAACTTGGTGGGGAAATGATAGACCTTTTTCCGATTTAGGGTTTCAAATAGGTGTTTGGCCACGAACCGCATGGCTTTTATTAGGTATTTTCTTGGCCTTATATTTATTTGATGTTTGGTGGGAACTACGGAATCCTAAAAAAATTTTAGAAACAAAGACAAAATGGTTAAAAGAAATTCCTATTTTACCCACCAATTTTGAAGAGTTCAAACATTTTTTATTTGTTGCTTTTAGTGCTGGTGTTTGTGAAGAGATAATATTTAGAGGCTTTTTTATCCAATATTTTTTAGCCATTAATGAAAATAATGACTTAGGAAATTGGTTGTCCATAATTATTCCAGCTTGTTTATTTGCTTTTGGGCATTTGTATCAAGGAGAAAAAGCGGTCCTTAAAATTTTATTAATGGCGATTCTTTTTGGCTGGATATTTTTATTAACCCAATCTTTATTATTATTAATGCTAATCCATTTTTTAATAGATGTCTTGGGAGGGTATTTGGCTTATAAAATACTAAGTAAAATTTAATTTTCAATTTCAAATTTTCAATTTTAAACCACCTTCGGCGGGAATTTGAGGTTAAAGTTGAATTTGAGATTAACAATTATCGACATTTCAAAATATCGACAATTTGTTGGTTTTAAATTTTGTGTAAGAGCTTAAAAGGAGGGCTACCCGCCTAAAGTTGGACACTCAATTTTAGGACAGACAACGGAAAATCTATATTTTTTGACGCTTGGAGCAGCGAATATAGATTCGCTGTTGTCGAGAATGTCAATCTTAGACGGGTAGCCAAAAGGAGCAGCAATTGAAGAAGTATCAGAAACATGATTTCTAAAAGAAAACCCTTTAGGGGCGAGGCAATAAATAACCTAGCAGAACTGACGAGGTTATTTTTTCTTTTAGCAAGGCAAAATTATTCAGCATAGCCGTTGCTACGTTGAATAATTTTAACGCAGCTAAAAGTAAAAAGAATCCGCCAGGCTGGTAGGTTA
>JBGCFJ010001162.1:0-6344 GCA_045106885.1 Saprospiraceae bacterium | reverse complement strand
CTACTGCTTACTGCCACTGCCACTGCCACTGCCACTGCTACTACTTCCTAGGCAAAAACACCTCCGCCATCATACACCGAGCACTTCCCCCACCATAAGTCTCAATCACTTTCAAATCACTATGCAAAATCTGGGTATGTTCTTCAATTTGCTGAACCTGTGCAGTTGTCAAAGCTTTATAAGCCCTAGAAGACATCACCAAGTAATGTTCACCTGCTTTATTCTTAACTTGTAGCATATTACCAGCAAATGCTCCCATTTGTGCTGAGGAAATGTCAATAATGGTCTTATTTGTTTTTTCGAAAGACGCTTTCAGTAAAGTTCGTTGTGCCTTTTCTTTAATACTTTCCAAGCAAATAACAACAAAAGTAGTCCCTAAAGCCATCATCACATTGGTATGATAAATTGGCATATTTTGTGCATCCACTGCATCGAACAGCACTTTTTCATAACACATAAAATAACAAAATTGGTCTAATAAATCTTCATTGGTCCGAACAGAGCGGCAAGCATAAACCATTTTATGATGCCTATCCAAAACCATACTACCAGTTCCTTCTAAAAATTGGGCTGCTTTTTCCCATTTTTCTAGCTTGATATGGGTTTTAATTTGGAATTGTTCGTTTAATGATTCAATGACCGTTGAATGCCTTTCTGTCCTCCGAGCTTGTGAAAACATCGGATAAGTCACTAATAATCCTTCTTCATGGCAAGAGAACCAATTATTGGGAAAAACAGAATCGGTACTAGTCGCATCTTTTCGTTCTTGCTCTACCAGTACTTCAATGCCTACCACTTTTAATTGCTTTACAAAACGGTCAAATTCTTTAATTGCTGCGGTTTTAATTTTGGCTTTGGTTAAACTTTTATCGTTCGTTTGAAAACTGTTATTATCCGCAGTATCTACATTAAAACCAAAATTGGTCGGACGCACCATTAAGAGCGTATCCGTCAATTGTGTGTCTGTAATAGGATTGGGTAAATATGTTTTTTGAATTGTTTTTGTCACGGCATCTAACACTTCAAAAGCCGTTTCTGCCATTTTGTTTCCGTTATTGTCTAGAAGCGGATTGACTTCCACAAATTCAAGGCAAGTTACTTTCTTAGAAGCAAGCAATTGGTCAATAATATCAATAACTTCATATTGGTCGAAGCCCTTTGGTACGGGCGTTCCTGTACCGTAAGAAATCATATCACAATCCAAACTATCCACATCAAAAGAAATGTAAATATGGTCACAATCGTCTAATTTATCTAAAGCTTCGGCAACACAAATTTCCAGTCCTCGATGCCTCACTTCTGCCACCATATAGTTTTTGATGCCATATTTTGCTATTTGTTTGTCCTCTGGTTCCTCTGTGTCTCTTACTCCAAAAAAGATAATATCCTCTGGTTTTACTTTAGGCCCATTAACCCCAGTATCCTTAATTTCTTGCCAAAAATATTGGGTATCGTTAGTCACTTCATTTACCTGGCACTCCATATTATCATCACCAATAGCGGCTGCCAAAGGCATACCGTGAATATTACCAGAAGGAGAAGTATAAGGCGAATGTAAATCCGCATGTGCATCTATCCAAATCACGCCTAAACGTAAATCAGGACGAGCATCTTTAATCCCACTAATCGTCCCTAATGCCGAAGAATGGTCTCCAGACAAAACAATAGGAAAATATCCTCTTTTAATATTTCTTTCTACCACGTGGCACACCCTTAAACATTGCTCCATTACATGTTCAATTCGCTTAGCAAAAGAGTTTCTAACCATGTTGTAGATACTCTCATTATGCGTCTCTACATCTTCGGATGGGTAACTATTAAAATAATTATTACCTTGATTGATGGCTGCAATTTCTATCGCATCAATGCCCATATCTGCCCCACGTGTCCCTGCGCCAATATCAGAGCGATTCTTGACAATTTTAATCGATTTTTTCATAGAAAAGGTTAGGAGGCAGAGAGGCCGAAAGGCAGAGAGGCTGAAAGGTCACTTCTTATCGTGCCTATCAACCTCTCTGCCTTTCCGCCTCTCTGCCTATATTATGCTTGTTGAAACTCCGCTAAAGAACGGTCAATAATATCAATACATTCGTCCATTTGCTCTGGTGTAATTACTAGAGGTGGCGCAAAACGAATTTTATTACCGTGGGTAGGTTTAGCTAGTAAGCCATTATCTCTAAACTTCAAACAAATTTTCCAAGCTAAACCAGAATCTTCGGGTGTATCAATGACAATCGCATCCAATAAACCTTTTCCTCGAACTAGTTTAATTAATGGATTTTTCTGGGCAATTTTATTTAAACCATCTCTTAATTGTTGGCCTAATATTTGCGACTTCGCCGCCAAATCTTCGTCAATCACCACTTGTAAGGCTTCCATCGCTACTGCACAAGCCAATGGGTTTCCACCAAAAGTAGACCCATGTTCACCTGGTTTAATGGTCAACATAATTTCATCATCTGCTAAAACGGCAGAAACAGGCAATACGCCTCCAGACAAAGCTTTCCCTAAAATCAAAATATCAGGTCGAGCTTCGTAATTCGCTTCACATTTATTGCCACAACCACAATTGCCACAAACCGCTAACATTCGCCCTGTTCTAGCAATCCCTGTTTGGATTTCATCCGCTACAAATAGCACATTGTATTTTTTACAAAGTGCTTGGACGCCTGTCAAATAATTTGCATCAGGCACGACTACCCCAGCCTCTCCTTGAATCGGTTCTACAATAAATGCTGCTACATTTTTATTACGCTTGAATACATCTTCTAAAGCATCTAAATTGTTATACAATACAGATTGAATCCCTTCCATATAAGGACCAAAATCACCTCTAGCATCTAGGTCGTTAGAAGCAGAAACTACGGATAACGTTCGTCCGTGAAAGTTATTCGTGGCAAAAACAATCGTTGCTTGATTTTGTGGAATGCCTTTTACTTTATAAGCCCATTTTCTACATAATTTCATCGCTGTCTCTACTGCTTCCACTCCTGAATTCATCGGCAATACTTTGTCATAGCCGAATAATTTAGTGATGTATTCTTCGTATTCCCCCAACAAGTTATTATGAAAAGCTCTTGAAGTCAAGGTTAATTTAGCTGCTTGCGTATTCAAGGCATTGATAATTCTTGGATGGCAATGTCCTTGATTTGTAGCAGAATAAGCCGATAAAAAATCGTAATAATGTTTCCCATTCACATCCCAAATAGAAGCGCCTTCTCCTTTTTCCAGTACAACTGGCAGTGGATGATAATTATGCGCTCCATATTTATCTTCTCTTTCAATGAATTCTTGGGTTAAGTCTTTTTTGACGGCTGATTTTATCATGGTTAGGAATTTTAGCTGATAATTAAAATAAAAGTTATTTCTGCGAAAATCGTCAATTTTAAAATAAAATGAAAATAAAAAGTTAAATTATAAAAAAAATGACATTTACTGCGTCAAAATAACTTTTATTATTTCAATAATTAAGAATGAATTTACTTAAAATCGAATGTCTTGTGGTAAAACGCTAAGGTAGATTTAAGGTTTCAACTATAGGTTTTAGCGATTTTTCCACGGATAATTATGTATCCGTGGAAAAATCTGCCCTTAAATACCTACATTTTTCCACCAATCGAATATTATCCGTGGAAAAATCTTTTAAAACATAGGTTATTAAACAATCATCATTCAGGAATAAAAGCATTCGTCTGAATCTGCCAATCCTTTAATTGTTGGTATAATTCCTTAGCTTTAACGACCTCACTACTTGCCAAATTATTTTGCTCTCCAATATCCTTAGCTAGGTTATACAACTCTAATTCCTCATTTTCAAAATATTCCAATAATTTCCAATCACCTACTCGAATCACACTCACAGGCGTTGTTCTAAAATGAGGTTTACCATGAGAATCCTCAAAAGCACGGTCTTTTTTATACATTTCTAGATAAGCGGGAAAATGCCAGTATAATGCTCTTTCTTTAATTGCTTGCCCCTCTAATAATGGTAAAATACTAATCCCATCTAATCCTGTTTGGACCGATTTATCGTTTAATATATCTGCAATGGTTGGAAATAAATCATTACCAATAACGGGCGTTTCATTACTTGAATTAGGTTTAATTTTTCCAGTCCATTTTATCATCAGCGGTTCTCTGATGCCGCCTTCGTAATACATTCCTTTAGCTCCTCTTAATGGTCTCGACAAAGTTTGTCCCCCATGTGCGCCATTGTCTGCGGTGAAAATAATAATCGTATTATCGCTTTCTCCCATTTCATCAATAGTTTGTAAAATTTTTCCAACTGCCAAATCCATCGCTTCAATCATGGCGGCATATTCAGGTTTATTATGGTATTGTGCAGGGGATTTATTTTGATATTTTTCGATTAAATCTGGTCTAGCTTGAATGGGTGTATGCACCGAATAAAAAGGAAAATAAGCAAAAAACGGTTTGTTTTGTTGTTGTTTTATCCAGTTAGAAAGGTCTGTCGCCAATCTATCTGTTAAATGTTCTCCTTCTGGACCATCCGTCAAATTCGGATTTTTATAGGGAGAAAAATAAGACTTTGGATGTCCTGCTTTGAATCCACCAAAATTAGCATCAAATCCATAAGGAATGGGGTCTTTTGATAAATGCCATTTTCCTGCAATAGCGGTTTGATAGCCTTTATTTTGTAAAAAAGTGGGTAAAGTCAAAAGGCTAGAGTCTAAGACCGTTTTATTAGTAACAGGTGTTATTTTTCGATTTTTTGCTTTGCCTCTAGCTGCATTTCCCACCGTATAAATACCATGCCTTGGTGGATATAGCCCCGTCATCAAACAAGCACGAGACGGCGCACAATTGGCAGCATTGGCATAAGCATTTGTAAAACGCATGCCTTCTTTGGCTATACGGTCGATATTAGGCGTTTCATAGTAGGTTGAACCTTGAATGGCTAAATCCATCCACCCTAAATCATCTGCATAAAACAAGACGATATTCGGTTGAGTTAAATTGGGCGGTTTAACTATTTTTGAGGTAGTTGGCGTACATTGAAAAAGGAAGAAACAGCTTATCGCTAAACTAACTATTATAAATTGTCTAGTTTTGGTCTGTTGAAAAAGTATTTTTATGGTCATAATTTTCAAATGTATAAACAAATATATAGCGACCGTGACCAAGATTCAGGTTTTGTGCCTGCCCCTTTGAATCGAGGACTATATGAGCAACAAAGTTATAATTGGGAGGATGAGGGGGATTTACCTTTTTAGTAAAAATCGTTCAAATGTCCACAAATAAATCTTCCATAGAAACCTCTGAATGAATTTCTTCTAGATAATGTTTATTTTGTATAGCTGGATAACTAGAAACTAAGGTAGTAACGACAGATTTTTTAGTTTTTGTTACTTGTTCAAAAGCAGCTCTTTTTCGACGTAACTTAGCAACGTATTCCTTTGAAATAATATATTCTTTATTAGAAAATCTGGTTTCACATAAATTAATAACTCCATCACGCCTATCAATTAATAAATCTATTTGAGCACCTTGCACTTCCTCATTCCCTTTATGATACCAAGAAGAAACATTGGTTATAGTCCCACTTAATCCTAGCTTCTTCAATATTTGAGGGGTATGTAGTAGTGAAATATTTTCATAAGCATAACCAGTCCATATTGTATATTTATGCTCATTAGCTAGCATTTGCCAAGTATTATTGGCTGCATTATCTTTAATAAACCGAAGATAAAAAAGCGAATACATATCTATTAAGCGATAAATACTATCTTTTTGCTTTTTTTGAAAAGGTCGATATTTCACAATAAAACCACTTTCCAATAATTCGTCCAATGTTCTTGTGACCGTTCCTCCATCTGCTAAACCTGATTTTTTAACCAATTGATTTCTTATTAAACCATAAGGATTATTGGCAAGCGCCTCTATAATGGCAATGTGATTAGCAGCATTTTTAAATAAAGAATGATATAATTGTTCGTATTCATCGTAAAGTAAACCCGTGGGAGAAAAACAAATATCATTGACTAACTGAGTAACACTTTTACCTCGGCTCAATTCATTTAAATAAAAGGGAATTCCTCCCATAATCATATATAATTGAGTAATCTGGTAACGTGATAATTTAAGGTGTTTCTGTTGGCAAAATATTTCTGTTTGCCGAAGATTAAATGGCGCTAACTTAATGCGTCGAGTAACTCTATTGTATAATCCTCCCTTAGATTTCAGTAATTTTTTCTTTATCCAAGAAGCAGTAGACCCACAGGCTACTAATAAAACATAATTCATTTTAGAACCATGTTGATTCAAAAAATACTCTAAAGCGGAAACAAAACCCGACTTAGGCGTATCTAACCAAGGCATTTCGT
>JBGCFJ010001161.1:0-5254 GCA_045106885.1 Saprospiraceae bacterium | reverse complement strand
CTTATACGAACAAGGAAATTGGTATCGAGGTGGTGCACATCAAACGCTATTTTCTGCTTGGTTATATGGGGTCGAACATGATAAATTTAAGCCAAGAATTCCAGCAGGTGCAACGACCGAAGATTTAAATCGGATTGCTCGATTTTATGATTTAGCACCTGAGAATCCAAAGGTAGATATGAAAAAAGCTTTAGCACATCTACCCTTTAGCGACTTCATTAAAAATATAGATGGTAAAAAGGAAATTTTTGATAAAATGATTGCTCGTAAGCCTAATGACCCTGCATGGTTTGAAGGTGGAATTTATCACGATGATCAACCGATTGATGTACCTGCTTTTTGGTTTGTGAGTTGGTATGATGTCTCTGCAACGCCTAATTTGACCTTATACAATCATGTAAGAAAAACTAGTAAACAAGCCGATAATCAATATTTGGTAATTGCTCCGACTTTACATTGTCGTTATACGAGAGCTACGGAAAATACGATTGTCGGCGAAAGAAGTGTAGGCGATGCTAGACTCAATTATGACGAACAAATCTACGGTTTTTATGATATGCTTTTAAAAGGAGAAACGAATGATTTTAAAGGTAAAACGCCTAGAGTTCAATATTATACCATGGGTAGCAATGAATGGCAAAGTAGCGATGCTTGGCCGCCAGCAAGTGCAGAAATGACGACTTTTTATTTGAATAGTGGTGGTGATGCGAATAGTTTATACGGCGATGGCAAGTTAAGTGCAACTAAACCAAATACTGATAACCCTGATGGATTCTTTTATGACCCGATGAATCCTGTGACCTCTTTAGGGGGTAATGTTTGTTGTACGGGTAATGCCATTGACGGTGGAGCTTTTGACCAACGACCAATGGAAGCTAGACAGGATATTTTGGTTTATACCACAGCACCATTAACAGAAGGCATAGAAGTAAGTGGATTTATTGAATCGACTTTATATGTTTCTTCGGATGTAAAAGACACCGATTTTACCATTAAATTGATTGATGTGCATCCTGATGGAAGTGCTTATAATTTGGATGAAACGATTCAAAGAGTGCGGTATAGAGAAGGTTATGATAAAGAAGTATTCATGAAAAATGGTAAAGTTTACAAAGTGGATTTAACACCAATGTCTACCAGTAACTTCTTTAAAAAAGGACATAGTATTCGCATAGAAATTGCGAGTAGTAATTTTCCTAGATTTACTCGAAATTTAAATACAGGTGGCGCTAATTATAATGAATCGGAAGGGGTTATTGCACATAATAAAGTGCATCATTCTGATAAATATCCTTCGCAAATTCGGTTACCGATTGTGAAGTAATAAGATTAATTTCGCTGATTAACAGTTGAATTGACTATAATAATATCCGTTGGGAGTTATCAATCCATTGGGCAAATAAATATTCCCAACGGATTGATTACCCCCAACGGATTTTTTTATTATTAGAAAGTAAAATCTCTTAATTGGAAACAGGGCGAACGAAAAGTCAAAAATGCAATATATCACTCCTTTAAAAAACAGGTATAATTCTGTTTATTTAGTATAATCTAATCGAAAAATCTTACTAATTATATCCTTTCATAAACCTTAAAAATATAACCATATTCATTCTTCTCATCAGGTGCATGTGCCTCTGCGGAAACCTCCTTCCACTCCCCTACTGGCAATTCAGGAAATTTTACAACAGGTTTATCTTCTGCTATATCAATATCGACTTCTGTGATATATAATCTATCCAAAAGGGGTAAGGATAAATCATAGATTTGTCCACCACCAATAATGAATGCTTCTTCTTCGCCATTGTCTTTGGCTAAATTTAAAGCATGATCTAAGGAATGAGCTACCAAACAATTCGTAGCGATAAAAAACATATCTCTAGTCAATACCACATTTGTTCGCTTAGGCAAAGGACGCCCAATGGATTGGAAGGTCTTACGCCCCATAATAATATGGTGATTTAAAGTCCTCTTTTTGAAATACTTTAAATCGGCTGGTAAATACCAAGGAATATCATTATCGCTACCGATTACTCGGTTGTTGGAAATGGCAACTATGGCGGAAACGGTCATTGGCAATTTTCAATTTTCAATTTTCAATTTATAATTTTCAATTTTCAAATGGTTTCTTTGAAGGAGTAGAGATTGCAGAACATGGACATACTGCCTACTGTCTACTGTCTACTGCTACTCCATCCTTTCTCTTTTTGATAAAACTAACTAGTAGGCCCAACATCATCATTACCGAGCCTAACCAAAAGAAATTAATCCCAGGGAAAACAATCGCTTCTAGTACTACAAAATCTGTTCTAAAAGAATTTTCTGCTATCTCTATTGGGATTTGTGGTTGTGCCAATGTGCCTTGTGCCACTTCAAAAGACATTTGTTCAGTAGTTGGATTAATGCCTGTAAATCGAACGTGGAAATTCCAATCGCCGATTTGGTCTTTTAAATTCATTGGTCGGCTATCTCGAATATAATACAAAGGTTCGACTGCTCTTGGTGTTTTATTTTCTTTTTGCACCGACAAGACCGCTCCTACCGCTATATCTCCTTCCTCTTTGTCATATTGTGGATGGTCTGGTACTCGATTAAACCCAGCTAGTTGAATCGTATAATCTTGGTATTTAAAACCTTCGCCTTCTTTGATACTAAATTCTTCGTAAACTAAATCACTATCAGGCGTGAATACTACAGAAAAAATCTCTTCTGGTAGTTTAACACGTACATCTAAAGCATTTATTTGCTCAGGGAAATTATATAACAATTGTCCTCTCAATACTAAAACAGGCTTAACTAAAAAAGTACTATCTATTCTTATTGTTCTCTTGAGATTTTCTTTCTGACGTACAGCCAATTCTATCCCAACTGCAATGTCTCCTTCTTCTGGGTGATAGTCTGGGTGACTAGCATTTCTATCAATGGATTTGATAATCGCAAAGTGCTTTTCGCTAAATAAGGTATCGCCTAAAATTGCGGAATAAGTCTCCCATTTTAAACTGTCTTCCCTTGCCTTGGCTTCTTCTGGTCCTCTATGTTCTGCGGGTACATTGCTTAAAGAGGTAAAAATATCTTTATCTAAAGCTCTTTTAGTTGATGGATTTACTGCTGCTAAAGCAAAATTTCGGTCGTATATAATATTCGGAGATAAAGAAAACGTCTCCAGTGTTTTCCCATTCTCATCTATCCTATTAAAATCAATGTGATATTCTCGAATATTTCCAATGACCGTATCTCTTTTCCATTCTGCCATGAAGCCTTCCATATACATCGGCTCATTTTTAAATAGCAAAATATTTTCTTGTAGCATTTCTTGGTCGGAAATCAGCCCTCGCATGGCAAATTCGTTCTTAGAAATATGGAATTTATTTGTGCCTGAGGCGATAATTCCTACGACCATTAAACCAAAACCAATATGCGCCATTCCTGCCCCAAAGACTTTACTGTTGCCCCTCGCAAAATTGATTAAGAAATCAATATTACTCACCACCGCAAAAATACCACTGAACAAGAGTAATAAATATTGCCAAGCCACTACCTCTATCCATTGCGTTGTTAACCAACTTAAACCTAATGCTATTGCCACTGCTCCGCCAACATGCTTCCAGAACCTCTTGGCGTTTTTAGAAAAATTGATTTCTCTAAAACGGAAGTATTGCGCTAAACCTGATAGGAATCCAATAAATACCCCTATCCACATTTGGTATTTATTATGGTGTTCTTCTTGGTCCGTTATCGTGATGTCTACGTGATTTCCATCAAAAAACGAAGCGATGGCATTATAAACGGGTAAGGATGTGCCAACGGTAATTAATACTGCCGAAAATAATAACACTAAAGCACCGATAAACATCCAAAATTCTTTAGATGCGCCCCCTTCTTCTTTAATGGGAGCTGGAATTGATTTAGCTTTTACAGCGTACAGGAGTAATCCCATCACCATAAAAGTGCCTACAAATGCCACTAATTGCCATTCCAAACCCATTTCGGTAAAAGCATGTGCGGAAGTATCGCCTAAAATTCCACTTCGAGTTAGGAAGGTAGAATATAGAATCATCGGAAAAGAGAGCAAATAAAATAGGTAAGTACTCTTAATAGAATAGCCTGTACTTCTAGCAATTAAATTGGTATGAATACCTGCTAATAAGACAATCCAAGGAACTAAAGACATATTTTCTACGGGATCCCACGCCCAATACCCGCCAAATGATAAAGCTTCATAAGCCCATGCACTTCCCATCAAAATACCTGTCCCTAAAATGAATCCACAGAATAATGCCCAAGGTGTTACTGGTTTTAGCCAAGCTTTGTGTTGATTCGTCCAAAGTCCTGCTATAGCGTAGCAAAATGGCACGACGGTAGAAGCAAATCCTAAAAACAAAGTAGGTGGGTGAATCGTCATCCAATAATTTTGTAATAATGGATTCATCCCCGTTCCTTCTATTAAACTCACATAATCCATATTACTAAAAAGAGGTGCGTCAATCATATTTCTGATTAACATTAATGGATTACTACCTATCTTTAATTCCGTATCTCCTACATAAATATAAACCCCCAATAACATCGTCCCTATAAAAATCTGCACTAGGGACAATACACTCAATACAGGGGCTTCCCAGTTTTTGGCTTTTTTAATTAAAATAAAACCTAAAACGATGTGCCAAAACATCCATAACAAAAAACTACCTTCTTGGGCTTGCCAAAAAGCAGAAAAGATATATTTGAAAGGTAAATCATTCGAAACGTGTTGCTGTACATACTGATATTCATAATACTGATTGACCATTACGTAAAACAAAACGCCAATTACTGTGAGAAAACCAAGCCCATGTGTTATAAATGCTGCACGTCCTATTTTTCTCCATCCACTAGCTTCTACTTCGTTGTCCCTTCGCTGGGTCGCAAAATAATAAGCTATCGCAGCAATAACACTTGCTACAAAGCCTAACACTAAGGCAAATCTGCCTATCTGTCCTGGTAATAAATGTTCGCCTACGTATTCCATTTTATAAGGATTGAAGGGTTGAAGGAATAAAGGATTGAAGATATTCCCCGAATAAAACTATCGGGCAAGCATGTATCTTCTTCCTTTGTAAAAAATTCTTCAACGCTATAACTTTATTGGTAAATTTTCAAATTTCGCACAAAGATAGCCTAGAATGTAGAAACCCGTAAGGAATGGAGATAAAAAAGACAAAAAAATAGCAAGGGATGTCTTTAAGTAGTACTCTTTTAATTATGATATAGCCCC
>JBGCFJ010001160.1:0-2734 GCA_045106885.1 Saprospiraceae bacterium | reverse complement strand
GTGATGGAACATGAATCTTTTGAAGATACGGCGGTGGCTAGAATTATGAATGAACATTTTATTAACATCAAAGTGGATAGAGAAGAACGACCTGATGTGGATGATGTGTATATGACGGCTTGTCATTTGGCAACTGGACGGAATTGTGGTTGGCCATTGAATGCTTTTGCTTTGCCTGATGGTAGACCTGTCTGGGCAGGGACTTATTTTCCTAAAACAGAATGGGTAAGTGTCCTAGAGTATTTTATTAAAACAAAAGAAGAAGAAGCCGAAAAACTAGATACTTATGCCGAACAACTATTGAGTGGCATTCAACAAAGTGGACAGATTTCTTTTAATGGGAGTGACCAAATTTTTACTGCGGATAACCTAGCAGCTATTACTAAAAATTTCTTAAAAAATATTGATTTTAAAAAAGGAGGAAGAGAGGGGGCACCTAAATTTCCTATGCCGAATAATTATCAATTTTTATTACAGGAATATTATCAAACGGGGAATGAAAAAGCTCTAGAAGCCGTTACGACTACTTTGGATAAAATGGCTTTTGGCGGCATTTATGACCATTTAGGAGGCGGTTTTGCTCGATATTCGACGGATGATAAATGGAAAGTACCCCATTTTGAAAAGATGTTATACGATAACAGCCAATTGGTATCGCTTTATGCACAAGCTTATCAGGTGACAAAAAATCCGTTATATCAACAAGTAGTAGAAGAAACCCTCGCATTTGTAGAACGGGAATTAATGGACAAAGATGGTAGTTTTTATTCTTCTTTGGATGCAGATAGCGAAGGCGTAGAAGGAAAATTTTATGTCTGGACAGAAGAAGAATTGGCGACTGTTTTTCAAGAGGATGACCAATTAAAAATCTTTTCTAATTATTACGAAATTTATAAAAAAGGGAATTGGGAACATAGTAATATTTTACATCGAAAAAAATCTGCCGAAGAAGTTGCTAAAATTAGCGGGATTACGGTAGATAAATTAACGGAAATCATAGCAGATGCTAAGACCAAATTGATGAAGGCTAGAGACCAACGAGTTCGACCAGGATTGGATGATAAAGTATTGACAGGGTTAAATGCGTTGATGCTAAAAGGCTATGTAGATGCCTACAAAGCTTTTGGGGAAACTGCTTATTTAGAAAAAGCGTTAAAAAATGCCGAGTTTATTACCACTAAATTATTGCAAAAGGACAATCGTTTAAATCGAAATTATAAAAATGGTAAAGGAAATATCAATGCCTTTTTAGATGATTATGCGCTGACTGTAGAAGCATTTACGGCACTTTATCAAGTAACTTTTGAAGAAAAATGGTTGTATAAAGCGAAGGATTTAGTGGAATATACGACGACTTATTTTTTTGATGAAAAATCTGGGATGTATAATTATACCTCTGATTTAGACCCACCACTCATTGCTCGTAAAATGGAAACCAGTGATAATGTAATTCCTGCTTCTAATTCTGTGATGGCCAAGAATTTATATACCTTAGGCTTATATTTTTATAACCAAGATTTTTTAGCGAAATCCAAACAGATGATGCATAATATGTCTAGTAGTATTGTCGGAAGTGACCAACCTAATTTTTATTCCAATTGGTGTGCCTTATATGGGATGATGGTCAATCCGCCTTATGAAGTGGCTATTGTCGGCAATGATTATGCTGCTTTGCAAAAAGAATGGCAAGCTAAATATTTACCTAATGCTATTTTATTGGGTGGTAAAAATGAAGGCACCTTAGAGTTATTGGAAAGTAAGTTACAAGAAGGGGTGACGATGATTTATGTTTGCCAGAAGAAGGTTTGTAAATTTCCTGTGGAAGAGGTGGGGGCAGCGGTTGGGCTTTTAGAGAAGTAAATATTATGACAAAATAAACCAACATTTTTGATTTTGAGGAGTGTAGCTTATTTTACCACGGAGGAACGGAGAACACAGAGGACATGGAGTTTTTGACGAGTATAGTTTAGTTTTACCTTTCTTTACCACGGAGGAACGGAGAACATAGAGGACATGGAGTTTTTTGACGAGTATAGTTTTATTTGTTAGCCTAAATTCGGTTGAATACTTAGCAATAAATTTTTTCCCATATCTTTATAAAACTGAAAATAACCAATAAAGTGGCAATAGAAAAATCTATAGATACAAATACTATTTTAAAAGAAATCAATAAAACCATTCGAGAGATAAAAACTTGTATCCTTACAAGCAATCTTTCTGTTATGGATGTTAAAGATATTCAAAAAGATTTGGATAAGGTAAAGCAAAAAACTTTAAGCTTAAAAGGTAAATTTCAATGATAGAACATCGGCTAAAAAACTAATGAAAATCTGTTGTCCTATAATTATCCGTTGTGAAAAAAAACAAAGGATTAAGCGCATTTTATAAAAGATTAACACAAATCGTTATATCAATTTTTAATCTGACCATCTAAAAAGCAGATTCATTATTGAGAACTGTACCTTCCATAATTTTGTCATTTTTATACGCCTAAACGCAACTGCACCCGATTAAACCAAGCAATCATCCAAATTTTCAAGTGAATAGTCGAAGAAATTAAAGAGTATCGAAACATCTTCCTATATTTATTGAGTATTAAAGTTAGCCGAAGTAGTGAACAAATAATTAATTATCAATAATAAATTAACCAAATACCATGTTAGACAAAGGAAAAAAAGCATACGATTTTATAAAAAAGGTAAATTCTGCCACCAAAAAGAAAAGAAAAATGAGT
>JBGCFJ010000116.1:0-1305 GCA_045106885.1 Saprospiraceae bacterium | reverse complement strand
TACGCAAAATTTAAAACCAACAAATTGTCGATATTTTAAAATGTCGATAACCGTTAATCTCAAATTTAACTTCAACCTCAGATTCCCGCCGAAGGTGGTTTAAAATTGAAAATTTGAAATTGAAAATTAAATTTTACTTAGGTACTTATCCTAAAAATAGGCAGTCGTTTTCGCAAATATTCCTTATAAGACCGACCAATAGGAATTTTATGTTGATAGATGAATAAAGCCAACTCAGCAATTTCTTCCACTTGATTTAAATTGATAATGTAAGACCGATGCACTTGGAGAAATTCAGGAAACTTTTTTAATAAAAGCTCTATTTTTTTAAGGTTGGTGCTTAATAGATAAGTCTTACTGCAGCATATACCTTATCAATTAGAAAAGGCTTTTATCATAACCGTGGGTATTTGTATTAGAGATGCTTTTTAGATGCGTTGACCACTATTTACTATTTGAAAAATAATAAAAAATTTGAAAGGCTATTTGATTTGATTTTTTTCAAGTTTAAGTAGTTTCTCAATCCGTAACACGACTTTCCAGAGTCGTAATATATGTTTAGCTACCCATACGCTTAATTTGGGGGTAATCGTTTTATTGTATCAAGAGCGTATAGAACAGGATTAACGATGAATGATATTCATCTACTAATAGGTAGAAATAATGAAGTATCTGATAATGTAGTATTTGTGTTAAACAATTGTAAGTACTCAATCGTCAACTGGTAGCACAGACTTCAGTCTGTTCCGTTTAAAAGCCTTTAGGCTTTTACACTATATGGCAACCAAGCCTGAAGGCTTGGAAACAGGACAGACTGAAGTCTGTGCTACCGATTGAGTACTTACAAACAATTCGTTGGGAAATAAAATCCGTTTGGCTAGATTAGGTCAATGGATTTTATTTTTTCTTTTCCTATCAAAAGTTACCAAAATTCTCAATAATAAAGGAAATTTGTGCCTTACTAAAAAATCGCTTGACTATTTTGAGATTTCAAAAGTAAATCTAGCGAAATTTTTCAACTAGCATTCCTAATAATGATTCTATACGTCGGAACTACCAATACTTCCATTTTTGCCGTTAAAACCAGCAAATCCCTAACCAGCGACGATTTACAAAAATTATCTTGGCTTTTTGGCAATCAACCTCAAATTGAGGAAACAACGATTGATAACCATTTTGTAGGCCCTAGGGCAGCTATGATTACGCCTTGGAGTACGAATGCGGTGGAAATTACCCAAAATATGGCGATTTCGGGGATTCTGCGAATTGAGAAATTTCGGAGTGTAGTAGCGACAGACACTGGTT
>JBGCFJ010001159.1:0-3473 GCA_045106885.1 Saprospiraceae bacterium | reverse complement strand
GCTTGCGGATGGGATGCTTAAAGTGGAAAAAGAGCCCATCATAAAGTGTCGAGTATTTGGTTGTAGGTACTTAAATAGTAATATTTGTAAAAAGGGATTTCTAGGGTGAATAAAAAAGGTAAGTACTCAATGAGTAAATGAGAAAATGAGAAAATAATTAAATGAATAAATATTGGGCTGTCAATGCTAAGGAGTAAACGAAAATGCTCAATATTAGCACCCATTTACTCATTTTTTTATCTATTTATTTACTCATTGAATATTTACTAAAAAAGGTCGGTAACTCCAAAGCTACCGACCTTTATAATTTACTAGCCTACTGCTATAAGCTAATTATCTAATATCATAAGAAAATCCAAGGTTGAAAGATACGCCTCTTTCGTATTGTTCAAATACGTTTTCAGTGTCGAGGTAATTGGCGATTCTAACAAAATCAGTATTTAAAATATTTTGTACGCCTAATTTTACACTATATTTTTGGGCAAATCTTTTTCTAATAGAGAAATCTAATTGAGGTCGAGATTTTTCGTAAATGTCTAAACCGGATAAACTAGCTTCTGCCAAGCGGTTACCAAAGTTGTTATAAGAAATAGCACCATCCCAGCCACCATCAATATTATTATACACTAAAGAAGCATTGAATAAAAATGGAGACTGGTCTTGGAACGGTCGGCTATTATCAAAACCAGAAATAAAGTTGGTTCTAATTACTTCAAGTTGGTCAGTAGGAATATCTGTTTCCGATTTAATGAAAGATAAATTAGTCGCAAATTTGAAATCTCTTAAAGCATTGGAGATAAATCCTAAATTCTTTCTGTATTCTAATTCTATTCCATAAACTTTTGCTTGGTCTACATTTACAGGCTTAATCTCTGGATTCTGAGAACTTGGGATAAAGGCGTAAATGATTGGATTATCAAAGTTTTTGTAGTACGCACTTACCGCAATGATTTCTCCTGCTTTTGGGAACAATTCCCATCGTAAATCATAGTTCTGAATCAAAGAACGTTGTAAGTCAGGATTACCTGTAAAGATAGGACCTCCGATGAAGTCAAAGGCAGAGAATGGCGCTACTTCCCGCATATTTGGTCGAGCCAACGTTTGAGAGAAAGACCCTCTAAGTTTCATATCTTCTGACAAAGAATAAATCAAGTTAGCCGACGGTAAGAAATCTACCTCGTCGATTCTACCTTGCGGCTTATTTACGTCTGCACTCGTTACGGTAAAATCTGTCGTTTCTACTCTTAATCCACCAATGAATTGGAATTTGTTAAACTCATAAGTCGTCATCGCATATCCTGCTAAGATATTTTCTGTACCGGTGTAATTATTCGCAGGAACTTTTTCATCCGTTACAAATAAACCAATGACATTTCTATCTCGGTTGTCTTGACCAATTATACCTGTGTTATCTGCTGCAAAGAAAGCATCCGCATCTCCTGTGAAATTTTCAGCATTTCCAGAACGAGTTTGAAATTGGAAACGCTCTTCTTCAAAGGTTCTATCCTTATTAGAATAACTTGCTCCAAATTTGATTTTATTGGCTTTATTTTCTGTAAATGGTAAGGTAAAATCTACTTTACCCAATTTTTGTTCGTCCTTTAAATCTCGGAAATAGTGAAATGGTAGGGAATATTCCGCAGGTGTGATAAAGAAACCTGAATTACCATCTGCTGCTGCTAATGGGTCAAAAGTATTGGCAAATAAACGTAAATCAGGCTCCACCTGAGATAAACTTACCGTACTACCAGCCCATTCCATTTTCAAATTACCCAATTCAGGGAAAACGTGTTCGCCCATTAATTGCAAACTCAATAACGCTCTTTCTTGGAACATCAACGAGCGAGTTTGGAAAATATCCTGACCAGAAATAATACCAGCATAAGGTCCTTCTAAAGAAACGGCTGTTTTCTCTGCATCGTGATTGTAGAAAGCATTGAAATTAATTTTATTCGTCCCCCCGAATTTATAAGCTAAATTCACTAAACCGCCTACTTGTGGGTTCTCCGTATCTTGTGTACCCAACAAATTGAAATTCTCATTTAACCCATCTGCATCTAACCCAGGTAATTCTAGGTTTTGTAATTGATAATTGCCTTTTGACCGATAATTTCTTTTGTAATTAGCACCAATCAAAAAGCCAAATGGGTTGCCACCAACTTGTACTTGATTCCCCACAGAAAAAGCAATGCTTTGGTCTAAGGGGGTACTCATAGTTGTAGCAGTCTTTTGTGCATTCAAAGACTTAGAAGCATTATCTACTAAAGCCGCAATATTGTCGTTTCTTCTAGAAGTAACATACGAACTGGCAACTAATAATTCTTTATTGGCAGGGTCAGCTAAAATTTCAGGTAAAGCTCTTGTTCCATCATCAAATCCTAACCAATCGGTGTTGCCACCTTGATAAGTTAAAAAATTATCATTTAAAGAAGAGACGGTATTATAAGTGGTAGAAGCAGAGAAAGATAAGGTAAATCTTTCTGGAAAGCTCTTAGTCTTCATGTTTACATTACCTCCCGTTACGGAACCAGGTTGGTCAGGCGTAAATGATTTTGTAATCACTAAGTTATCCAATAAATTTGATGGAATTAAATCTAGTGGTGTACTATTTTTATAAGGATTGGTACTTGGTAATTGTATGCCATTCATCTGCGTATTGATGTAACGATCACTCAACCCTCTAATATTTACATATTTTCCACCAACCACCGATGCACCAGAAACTCTTTTCGCAGATTCCGCAGCCGAGTGGCACGATCAGCCCCTCCCCATCAAGCGGTAGAATGAAGAGATGAAAGTGAGATGCCTTTAGGATTGCGTCGCACGATACTGTCCCATTTGAACTGTTCTTTCTACCCTCCAGATTCCACCCGACAGTTGAATGAAGCTGAGCGGTGGGGCAACAGTCTGAAGCTGAAAGGCGGAGGGGTTGCCAATCGGGGAGTTTTCAAAACACCAATAGGGGTATAAACGGAGCCCGCTTTATATGAGACGTTTCTCGCATAATCTAGTCCAGACAAGTCTGTAGGTCTGAAGCGGAAAAATAATACGGCTAACTATCTCGAAAAAGTTCAATGACCAGATGGTTCAATAAACAGACAATAAAGGACATTCACACCCTATAGAATAGAGGAAATGTTGGGTGTTTTCAAAATAATTAATAACGTAGTACGTCTACGATGGACAAGGCAACGACTTACGAGCCTGAAACCACACTCAATATCCAATCTGTGAAATTCCTGTTACCGAATGTAAATTTTCGACTGGAGCCTCTCGTTCCTTACTTTACATTATCCTGGGGGTCTCACCACGACGGGTCCTCGATCGATATATTCAGGGATTCAGGGACGGTTCCGTAGTGACGGGATTATACGGCGCCTCATTCCCAACACATGCAGAACAGAAATGTGACATGTCTTCGAACGACAGGTGGTCGGGAGCAGAGGCGTCAAGTTCAACCGCGCGACAGAGGA
>JBGCFJ010001158.1:0-9481 GCA_045106885.1 Saprospiraceae bacterium | reverse complement strand
ACCAGAAATGACGAGATTATTTTTTCTTTTAGCAAAGCAAAATTTTTTAGCATAGCCGTTGCTACGTTGAAAAATTTTAATGCAGCTAAAAGGAAAAAGAATCCGTCAGGCTGGTAGGTTATTATTTTCCTCATCCCTTAGTAAAGTTTTAAGTATAACCATACTACCTCAATGAAAAAACTACCGATAGGATTACAAGTCTTTAAAGAATACATAGAACAAGATTATCTGTATGTAGATAAAACAGAGTGGGTATGGAAATTAGTTAGCCAAGGGAAATACTATTTTTTTGCTCGCCCCCGTCGTTTTGGGAAATCATTGCTTATTTCTACTTTAAAAAGTTATTTTGAAGGTCGAGAAGATTTATTTAGAGGATTGTATATTCATCAAAAAGAACAAAAATGGATTAAATATCCAATTATTAGAATCAATTTTGCCTCTATTAGCTATCGTTCAGGGAAAGAAGATTTTCGAAATTCCATATTATTTACGTTGAATTACATAGCAAAAGACTATGGTCTAGAATTGGTGAAAAATTCTGTGACTAATTCTTTTTCAGATTTGGTCAAACAATTATTTACTAAATTTGGACCTGTCGTTATACTAGTAGATGAATATGATAAGGCATTGGTAGATAAACTAGAAGATGGAAAGGGGTATGAAGAAAATAGAGCGATTTTAAATGAATTGTATGGTAACTTAAAAGGCTTGGATGAATATATAAGATTTGTATTTTTAACGGGTGTTAGTCGTTTTGCTAAGGTAGGTATTTTTTCAGGTTTAAATAATTTGCAGGATATTTCGATGGACAACAAGTTTTCCTCTATGGTAGGCTTTACCCAAAACGAAGTGGAACAATATTTTGCCCCTTATTTACCAGCTATTCAAGAAGAATATCAACTACCTTTAGCCGATGTATTATCTACGCTTAAAGAATGGTATAATGGCTATTCTTGGGATAGTAAAACTACTCATTATAATCCATTTTCTATTATTAATTTCTTTCAACAAAAGGTGATAAGAAATTATTGGTTTGCTACAGGAACACCTACTTTCTTAATTAATCTCATCAAAAAACAGAAAGCCTTACCAGAAAACTTTGACAATTTAGTAGTCAATGATTTGATAGGAAGTTCTATTAAATTTAGAGCGCTTCCATTATACCCTATCTTATTCCAAACGGGATATTTAACGATTACTAAAATTATTCCTCAAGGAATGATGGGACAAGTTTATGAATTAAATTATCCTAATAGGGAAGTAAAACAAGCATTTCATACCGCACTTTTATCTGGTTTTACACATCGGGATGAATTTTTAGTTCAGGCAGGATATTTACATTTAAGAACAGCCTTAGAAACGGAAAATGCTATCGACTTCATCAAACAATTAAAAGGATTATTCGCTAATATTCCAAGTAGATTACATACGAATAGGGAGGCTTATTATCAATCTTCCATTTATTTGATTCTAAGTTTGATTGGTGTAAAAATGTTCTTAGAAAAAGCAACCAATAAAGGCATTATTGATGGTGTTATAGAATATGATGATAAGGTTTATATTTTTGAATTTAAATATGCTGCTAATAAGCGCATTAAGAAAGTTACTACATTAGTTAATAAAGCCCTACAGCAGATTAAAGACCGTAAATATTATGAAGCCTATTTGGGTAAACATAAAAAGATTATTCTTTTTGGTATTGGCTTTTTGGATAGACAAATTGATGGAAGAATGGAGGTATTAGATTAAACAGCAGCAAGCATATTTTAGAAAAATTATGTACTTTAGCTACAAATAGCTTTTTATGGAAGAACTAGAATTATTTATTGAGCAAATAACGATTAACGAAGTTCGACATCTAAAAGATGTAGCAATTTCTATTTCGGATACGGAACGGAAGCACTTGATTTTGACGGGGAAGAATGGGAGTGGGAAGACTTCGGTATTAGAAGCTATAAAAATCACATTTGAAAGAACTATTAAAAATGTTAAACATAATGTTGAAAAGAGTAACGATGTGACGTTCGTCTACAAACAAGAAGACAAAGTTGGACTTACAATTAGTTTTAACGATAGGCATTATTACCGTCTTTTAAAAAGTATTTTTGTTACTGGTAATTTCATAATTGCCTCATTTCAAGCTAGGAGAAATTCAAAACTTAATATTCCACAAGGAATTAAAAAATTTAATTTTAAGAAAAACTATAATCTTGATGATTCAATCGCTCCAAATTTTCTACAACATATAGTAAACCTTAAGGCAGACCGTTCATTCGCAAAAGATGATAATGATAGTCAAGTTGTGGAAGAAGTTGATAGATGGTTTAATAATTTTGAAAAAGTCTTGAAGCCTATTTTTGATGACAAAAAACTAAAGTTAGTTTTCGACAGAAAAGACTACAATTTTAATATAGTTCTAAAAAACGGGCAAAAGATGCCTTTCAACGCCCTTTCAGACGGTTATTCCGCTATCCTAAACATAGTCATGGAACTCATGCTTAGAATGGAAGGAAAAGTAAAAAATGTCTATGACATTCAAGGCATTGTCTTAATAGACGAAATAGAAACACATTTACATATAGATTTACAAAATAAAATTCTACCGTTTCTAACTAGTTTTTTTCCTAAAATTCAATTTATCGTTAGTACTCATTCTCCATTTGTGCTTAATTCTATTTCGAATGCAGTTATTTACGATTTAGAAAAAAATATTCGAATAGAAGATATGTCAGATTATCCTGCAGATGGTATAGTCAAAGGGTATTTTGATAGCGATGAATATTCACAAGCAGGAATTAAGAAAATACGAGAATACGAAAAACTAGCTTTGAACGAAGAACTTAATGAACAACAACAAGAAAGGTTTGATGAATTGCACATGGAGTTTCGGGATATTTCAGGCAAACTAGCTCCACAATTAAAATCAGAATTCTATAGAATAGAATTAGAACGAAAAACAAGAGTTCACGCAAAAGCCAATGGTTAACTACACAAAATCTATTATAATACCACCTTCTTTAGCAATTGAAAAAGCAAAAGGAAAAAATGGAAGCTATAATCAACCAGATGTTTTAAAACAACTTAAGGAGGATTCTTTCAATAAATGCTACATCTGTGAGCAGAAAGGACCTTTATCTATCAATATAGAACATTTTAAACCGCACCATCAAGGAAAAAATATTGACCTAAAATTTGATTGGAATAATCTCTTTTGGTCTTGCGAACATTGCAATAAAACAAAAGGAGCAAAAGTTATTTTTGATAATATTTTAAATTGCACAAATCCTGAACACGATGTCTTAAATTGGATTTCCTGCAAAATGAAGCTTTTTCCTAAAGAACAAGTTTATATTACCGCTCATCATACAGGAGAAGCTATCGCCAATACGGTTGAATTATTAAGACAAGCTTATAATGGCACAACTCCTCAAAAGCAAATGGAAGCCGAAAATCTAAGAGACCAAATTTATGCGGAGCTAAAGAAATTTCATCAAGCTCTAGATTTGTATTATGATGATTTAAGTGATGAAGACGAAAAACAAATGGCTAGAAGAATCATAAAAAAAAGCCTTAAAATCCAAGCCCCTTTCACCGCCTTCAAATACTGGATAATCAAAGAAAATGTAAAATTAAGTCAAGAATTTCAAACCTTTCTTCCCATTTAATTAATTTTGCCGCTTCTTATAAACATTAATCAACTTTGTTACTATTTTATTCACGTCAACACCTTCTGCCTTTGCTAATTTATTCAATTTTTTAAAATTAGTCGTTGATATTTTCTTATCTAATACGCTTCCATCATTCCAATGCAATACTTCTTTTTCATCAAGTATGAATTTATCTGGATATAGTTTTATTGCTTCTTTTTTTGTTTTCTTCCAAGCTGCAATTACATTTCGATTAGCAGCTAACAAAAGAAATCCCCTTAGTTTGGTATAAACCTGCTCTTTTAGTTTTGTTGTTTTGGGAGGCAGGGTCAATAATTTCTCCATCATCATTTGGGAAAGTTCTTTTGCTAGTAATGCCATATTTTCTTAGCTTAAATTAACGTTTTGAAAAAATTACTATACTCATCATTTAGAACTTTTTCGGTATCTTAAATTTACTGGATAACGGGAAGTTATCCAGTAAAACTAGCCCTCCTTTATCAACGCTAACAACTCCTCCGAAGACATTCGCCCACTTCGCTCTGTTCCTTCCAATAAACTATCCGCCAAATCACGTTTATGGTGATGCAAAGCGACGATTTTTTCTTCAATCGTATTTTCGGTCACCAAACGATAAATAGTGACGGGACGCTGTTGACCGATTCGATGCGCACGGTCAGAGGCTTGGTCTTCTACCGCAGGATTCCACCACGGATCCATGTGAATGACATAATCAGCAGCCGTTAAATTTAAACCGACACCGCCTGCTTTTAAGCTAATTAAAAAGACATCGCCTTCGCCGGCTTGAAAGGCAGCAATTCGGTCTTCTCTTTTGGATAGGGAAGTCGAACCGTCGAGGTATTGGTACGAAATATTTTTTGTTTTGATAAAATCTTCGATAATTTTTAGGTGACCTACAAATTGGCTAAAAACTAAAGCTTTATGTCCATTCTCCACCAATTCTTCTAGCACTTCGCCAAATAATTGGAGTTTGGCACTTGAAATAGGGACATTGGGTTGTACTAATTTTGGATTACAACAAGCTTGTCGCAAACGGGTGATTTGTGCCAATATTTGCATACCAGGATGCCCTGCTTTCTCCTCATCTGACTCAATTTGTTCCAATGCTTTTTGGCGTAAAGCCTCATAAAAAGCTCTTTCTTCGGCAGATAATTCTACGCTTAAAGTAATTTCTGTTTTACTCGGTAATTCTTCTAAAACATCATTCTTTCTTCGTCTAAGAATGAAAGGTTGAATCAGTTTTTTTAGACTGTTCTGCGCATCTTTATTTTTGTATTTCTCAATCGGTAAAGCATATTTCTCTTGGAAAGATTGACTTGTGCCTAATAAACCAGGATTGATAAAATTAAGTAAATTCCAGAGTTCGCCTAAGTGGTTTTCTATTGGTGTTCCTGTAGTAATGACTTTAAAATTACCTTTCAGACTCATCGCTGCTTTAGACCGTTTCGCCGCCTTGTTTTTAATGGCTTGCGCTTCATCGAGTATAATGGTATTGAATTTTTTGCTGGCAAATAATTTAGCTTCTGATTGTAGCAGCCCATAAGTACTAATCAATAAATCATAGGCTTTCAATCCTTTAATCGTTTCTTTTCGGTCACCTTGCCCAAAAATAATGGGATTTAAAGTTGGTGCAAATTTCCGACTTTCTTTCCGCCAATTCCGACAAACCGAAGCGGGGGCAATGACCAAAGCAGGCCCATTTTTTGCTCGTTCTACCAACATAGCTAAACCTTGTACCGTTTTTCCTAAACCCATGTCATCCGCCAAACAAGCACCAACCCCCCAATAGGCCAATTGAGTCAACCATTGATACCCTTCTAATTGATATGGGCGCAAATCTGCTTGAAAAGTAGAAGGTACATCCGTTTTCATTTTTCTCGCTCTTTTTAAGCGATTGACCTGCTGTTTCCATTCTTTAGCCACTTCTAATTCGTTTACTTCAGAAGTAAAATCTTCTAAGGCTGCCGCTGCTAATCCATGTACCCGCATGCCATCTTTGGTTTGGTATAGCAGACTATTCATTTCAGATAATTGCTTTCGGAAATTTTTAGTTAAAGCAACAAATTGTCCATCACTAATTTCTACAAAACGACTGTCCGTGTTTTCTATTAATTCCAATAGTCGTTTCATATCTAGCACCTTATCATTGTCCAGTTTCAATTCCCCTGTTACGCCAAACCAATCATTATCTCTATCAATCCGCATCGAAAATTGCCCAAAACCAGCATGTTGATTCAAGCGAACTTTTTCTCCTTTAGGCCATTCTAAAGTTACCAAACCGCTTTCTTTTAAGGGTTCGAGTTCTAATAAAATGTTCAAACAAGTTTCTGTTTCCTCAAAGGTCCACTCTCCTTGATAATGTTCCACTTGTTGCAAAGTGGGGCATTCCGATTCTACTTTTCGGGCATTGTCTTTTTCTCTAGAAAGGGTTCGTTTGACTAAGGTTCGTTTCTTCTTAACTTCTGCTACAAATTCTTTTCTACCTTTTCCTGGTTTAAAATAAGGCGGTTCGGTAACCAATGGTTTCGTAAACATTTCTAATTTAAAGCCATCACCAAATGGCATAATATGAACATGAATATTGGCATTGCCTCTTTTAGTGGGTAAATCCTCTTCCGCATGCGCTAAAGCAGAATGGACAGGTACTATTTCGCCTAATTTTTTCAAAATGCTTCCTAATTGTTTTTTGGCGGCACTTGGAATGGCGATAGATTGTCCGCCTAAAGCTTTGGCAATTTTTAAGTGGGCAGCCGTCGCATTCACTAAATTAAAACGGGTTGGTGTTTCTTGGGTCACCGATACTTCTCCTTCGGAAATTGGGTGAGAAAATTTTATTTCAAATCGACCTGGTTTCTCTTCTACAATTAATTCTGGATTAACTTCTGTTAGTTCTATCGGAATCGTTGGATTATCATGTCTAAAAAGTAAGGGATGGCCAATCATCGCTCTATAGGTTTTAATCCCATCAAAATAATAGTCTACACTACCATAATACCCATAACTTCTATCTATTCTAATCGTTTTAGCTACTCGATGGTCTTCTGCACTCATGGATTCGACAGCCCCTTCTTTCAGTCGTTTTAAAGCAATATTTCTGCCTTTTGACCATTTACCGCTTTTACCTATTTTTTGCTCTTTAGGCTGAATGTAGCCATTTTTAAAATCAACCAACCACGCTATTCTTACCTCATTTTCTTGTTTGGTTGCCATTCCTTTAGCGCTTCCTGTCATCACCTCTAAAGAGCGAAGGACTCGCTCCCATTGTTCCACTTTTCTGACTGCGGTAATCATACTTTGGATGCCTGTTTCTTTTTCCAAAGCAGCGGCTCTTTTAGCATAAACTGTTTTATGTGCTGTTTTTTTTGCGACTTTGGCTAAAATATTAGCAAATTCTAATTCTAACCACTTTAGCCCATTTTTTTGAGCAGCCATAAATTTCTCATCTAGCAACTTTAAAAAGTAATCCGCGAATTCCACTTCCATCCAATAGCCAACCATTGCTTGAAAAATCAAATCTAAGCCAGTAGTATGTCCTGTATCTAATAATTTATCTGCTTTTTCATTTTCATTGCTCAAATGGTAAACAATAGCACTCAGATAGTTGAACGTTGGTTTAGATTCCGTTACTTGTGCATTTTTTGCGTGTTTTAAGATAGTCGCATAATGACTCGGTTGATTGGTTTTTAGTAGCGCGACTAAATGGAGCGGAGCAGCAATGTGTTCTAAATAGATTTTCTTTTTTCGAGTTGTCTTTTTGAATTGATTAAAATCTTCCTCGAATAAAGCAATTGCTTTTTCATTATCACCTCTTAAAAAAGTAACCCAAGCTTGTTTGCTGATATTCTTAAAAAGAGGTTCATTGCCTTTTAATTTACCTTGAAAAATTAAGCCATTCGCTAAGAATTTTTTAAATTCTTCTAGCTTTGGATTTTTAGCTATTTCTTCCGCTAAATAAGATAAAAGTTCATCAATTGATTGTACCTGTTCAATTTTCCCAAAGAGTGATATATAAAGTAAAGTAGTTTGGAAACCAATGGGTTGTTTCCTCAATAAAGCCTTGTTGAGTGGGTCAAAAAAGAAGTAATCTTCTGGTGGTGTTATTTTTACATCGTTTCTAAAACTATGTAAAGCTGTGGCTCTAAGCGTTGTATATTTATTAGAATTATTTGCTAAAAGCGCAAATTGCATTTCTCGCAAACAAGTTTTATAAGAACGAGGGCCTCGCCAATAAGACTCTTCCATTGGATATAAATCACGAATGGCTAATACGATAGCCTTCCAGCGATTGCTTAAAAATGCTTCTTGTACTAGATGACGGCGATAATATTCCTTAATGCTACATTTGCGCCTCCCTGAAAAATCCACAAACCGCTTGGCAATCATTCGTTCTGCGATTTCCTGTACTTTTCTAATCGTGATTAATTTCCCATTGACTTCATCAACCCCTACTTTTTTAAGCACTTTCGTAAAAATATCTACAGTCACTTCTTCAAAAATCAATGCCAATACTTGTAGCATATCTTTTTCAAAAGTTGATAATAAATCGTATTTAGTCTTAAATTCTTGATAAGTTCCTCTTTTCATGATGTGTATTTTTCTATAGTCACAAATGCGTTTTTTTTAGAAGGAGAGCGAAGATATTCATTTCCTTAATTAGATGGAAGAAGTGATGGGTATTTTTTTACATTCTCCTCTAGTAAGCGTTCAAGGTATTATAGCATGTTATCCCATAAAAAAACGGTAGCACAACCCTAATTGTACTACCGTCTTACATCATCATTTAACTAAAAATTGTATCTTATTAATAAAGTTTCGTTACTTGTAATTTTTTACTGATTGGTTTTCTATCACCATCCAATTGGATGAAAACATGATACGTACCATTCGTAAATTCGTCTAGTGAAACTTCAATTGGACTAACTGGAATCGTTTCTATTTCCAATTGTTTTACCAATTGTCCGTATTGATTGTAGAAGGGTAGCTTATAATAGCTGTTAATTTTCAGACGATTTCTACTGCGAAGAATTATAGGCGATAATGTATCTTGCAAAATTTTATTAAAATCAATGTATGTACACCGTAAAAATTAGAAATTCGATTATGATTGCGCACTCTCTACCGCATCCTTTTTTTGGTCCTGCACAAAATATGCATGGGGCAACTTATGTGGTAGATATAGAGTTTGCTGCGGAAGCGTTAGATGAACATAATGTGGTGATTGATATTGGAAAAGCACATGAAATTGCCAAAGAAGTCTTGAAACCTTTGAGTTACCAAAATTTAGATGAACTAGAAATTTTCAAAGGAAAATTAACGACAACCGAATTTATCGCTAAGCATATTCATGATGAAGTGAAAAATAAAACGGTCGCTTTTTTTAGAGGAACTATCAAAGTGACTTTAGGCGAAACGCATGATGCTTGGGCGAGTTATAGTGGGCATTAAGGTGGGGGAGAGATTAGTGTTTATACACTAATCTCTATATTTTATATAATCATTTAGCCAAAATACTTTTGGCTCAAAGTGATTTAGGTGGGTTAAAAGTAGTTTAGACTTCTGGTCTGAGTAGAAAAGGGTATTTAGCATTTTCATACAACCAATTTTTTAGTGTTAGAGTGAATACTTAATTACACTATAGACTACTAGACTTGTTACCCTTTAAATTACAGCCCTCTGAAAATATCTTTTCCCGCTATTTTTCTTTAAAAAAGGCTTCAATAGAAGGACTATTCAAGCATTTTTTTAAGAAAACTATCATGAGGAAAGTCAATTCCGAACCGCAAAGGACTATTTTCAAAGGGTAACAAGTCTAC
>JBGCFJ010001157.1:0-2142 GCA_045106885.1 Saprospiraceae bacterium | reverse complement strand
TGACAACTGCTGCTGCCCCGTAACGTTTCACCAATTTAGCATTACGCTTAAATTCCTCGACTCCTTCTTTCATCGAGATACTATTCACAATACATTTTCCCTGCACACATTTCAAACCCGCTTCAATGACATGAAATTTAGAGCTATCAATCATAATTGGTAATTTGGCAATATCAGGTTCTGCCATCACCAAATTTAGAAAGTCTTTCATTGCTTGCTCACTATCCAATAAGCCTTCATCCATATTCACATCAATCACCTGTGCGCCGCCTTCTACTTGGTGTAAAGCAACAGATAAAGCCTCATCCAAAGCACCCGTTTTAATCAAGCGAGCAAACTTTCTAGACCCCGTAACATTCGTTCTTTCTCCAACATTAATGAAATTCGCATCAGGGCGAATAATCAACGGTTCTAAACCACTTAACATGGACATGCCTGTTGGTTCAGGAATCGGGCGAACGGTTAATCCTTCTACCGCATCTGCCATTGCCTTAATATGTTCAGGTGTCGTTCCACAACATCCACCAATCAAATTCACAAATCCAGAATTGACAAAATCCTGAATATACGTTTTCATTTCCTCGCCATCTTGGTCGTATTCGCCAAATTCATTCGGCAAACCAGCATTCGGATAAGCGTGAACATTCGTATCCGCAATTTTAGCCAATGCTTCCAAGTGAGGACGCATTTCTTGTGCGCCTAAAGCACAATTTAAACCAATACAAAACGGCTTAGCGTGCATCATAGAAATCCAAAATGCTTCAACTGTCTGTCCAGAAAGCGTCCGACCACTTGCATCGGTAATTGTTCCCGAAATCATTATCGGTAATTTCATGCCTTTTTCCTCGAACACCGTTTCTACGGCAAAAATCGCTGCCTTAGCATTCAGCGTATCAAAAATGGTTTCAATCAGAATAATATCTGAGCCACCTTCAATCAATCCTTCCGTTTGTGTTTTATAAGCCGCAACCATTTCATCAAAAGTCGCTGCTCTAAAACCAGGATTATTTACATCTGGAGAAATAGACAAAGTTCGATTGGTCGGCCCTAATGCGCCCGCTACAAAACGAGGCTTATCGGGATTCATAGCTGTATAATCATCACAAGCTTTTCGAGCAATCTTAGCAGATTCTAAATTAATGGCATAAGCTTGGGCTTCCATTTCATAATCCGCCTGTGCGATAACTGTACCACTAAAAGTATTGGTTTCTACAATATCAGCCCCAGCTTCTAAATAAGCTTTGTGAATCGCTTCAATAATATGTGGTTGCGTAATCGACAAAATATCATTATTGCCTTTAATGTCGAGGTGCCAATCTTTGAATTGTTCGCCTCGATAATCGGCTTCTTCTAGTTCGTATTGCTGAATCATCGTGCCCATAGCACCGTCTAAAACAAGGATTCTGTCCTTGATAATGTCCGTTACAGATTTAGTCATATTTCTTGTTGGATTGATTGAATGGTTTAATTTTCAAAAAGGTGAATATGTGTATCTAAAAGGTAGATACTTTTTTTGTGCAATATTAATTAGCTTATGGAAAGTAGAATACTGTAAATCTTAGATAATGACTTACGAGATAAAGAACAGATTGTTTTGAGATTTGGTTTCGGAAGTGCAAAGATATGATGATTTCTTGGAGAAATAATTTTTTTAGGAGAATTTGATTAAGATTGAGAAAATAGGTAGTGGTACACTTGTAAGGCTATTTCTAAGTAAACCCCATAAGAAACATTGGGTTTATAAAATATTATAGCATTACATTTATAGCACTACCAGAAAATAATAAAAGTAATAAAATATTTGTTTTATAGGTTGTAAAAGTTTTTTTTTGATAAAAGCATAAATTTTTAAATTATGATACTTGAATTTAGTGTAGAAAATTTCATGTCTTTTAAGGGTTTAAATACTTTACAACTACAAGCTGCAAAGATAAAGTCTAGGTTTAAAGAAATAGATACACAAAACATCTGTGCTAAGTAGTCCGTCCAGTTAATATTGTTGGGTAATTTGGCGACTTTTAAAGCTGTACGTCGTTAAAAATACTCGCCATAGCAAAGGCTATGTCTGCGTTTTTTGCCTAGTACAACTTCAAAATTCATCCAAATACAACCCGACACTATCATCTTGACGGACTACTAAGG
>JBGCFJ010001156.1:0-6484 GCA_045106885.1 Saprospiraceae bacterium | reverse complement strand
ACAATTTATGCTGTTTCTTTTGCTGCTATTTTTAACTTTAAAAACAGTCATTATATCAACATAACTCCTGTTTTTAAAGCCAAAACTAGAAGCAAAATAACCTACCCTAAATTTGTAAATCTATTTCTACACCGTTCCTTACAAAGTTAAAACCAACAAATTGTCGATAATTTTTAAATTTCAATCTTAACCTCAAACCCACCTGTATAACGCAGTCGGACAGGTTCAACTGTAACCTCAAATGCCCGCCGAAGGTGGTTTGAAATTGAAAACCTTATCATTTCATACAGAAGTATTTAATGATTTTTATAGTTACAGATTATCCTAGAACAACCAGCAACCAGCAACTATAATACACCACTAGTAACTTTTAGAACGTATGCCTATTCTTCAATCAAAATATACCAAACCTGCTTTTCCCTACTTTAATGGGCATACGCAGACTATTTTACCCTCCATGTTTCGGAAAATTCCGCAACCCGTCTATGAAAGAGAACGCTTGGAATTAGCAGATGGGGATTTTTTGGATTTAGATTGGTTTAAAGCAGCAAGTGATCAATTAATTATTTTAACCCATGGCTTAGAAGGTAGTTCAGAGCGCCATTATGTGAAAGAGACGGCTAAATTGTTTTACGAAAAAGGCTGGGAAGCTCTGGCTTGGAATTGTAGGTCTTGTAGTGGAGAAATGAATAGAAACCTTCGGATGTACAATCATGGAGACATAGCAGATATAACTGAAGTTATTAATTATGCTACTAGCCAAAAGCAATATAAAACAATTGTGTTAGCAGGCTATAGTATGGGCGGTAATATAGGTATGAAATATCTTGGTGTCAATGGAAAGGATAGTCCTAAAAACATCAAAGTATCCATTAATTTTTCAGCACCTACCGATTTATTGTCAAGTGTCAAATTATTGGATAAACGGAAAAGTTGGTTTTATAGTAACCGATTTCGGAATAAGATTTGGACGAAGATTCAAATTAAAGCAAAGCAATTTCCAGGCGTAGTTGATTTAGAAAATTATAAAAAAGTAAAAAAATGGGAAGATTTTGATAATTATTTTTCTGCACCAGTCAATGGTTTTGAGAGCGCCCAAGCTTTTTATCGTTTTGCATCTGCTAAATTTTTTATGGATGATATTGCGATTCCAACCTTATTGGTCAACGCCAAAAATGACCCTATTTTAACGCCTGATTGCAATCCCGTCAAACTAGCAACAACCAATTCTAATTTCTATTTAGAAATGCCAGAACAAGGGGGACATGTGGGGTTTACCGCTAAAAAAGGCGCATATTCTTATATGGCTTTACGAGGTTGGGAGTTTGTACAGGAACAGCTTTAAGCTGGCGAACCTCAAATTCAAATTCAATCTCAAAATTTCCAAGGAGTTAGCTTAAATTTGAAATTGAAGTTTATTTAGGCGCTTACGCAAAATTTAAACCCAACAAATTGTCGATATTTTAAAATGTCAATAACCATTAATCTCAAATTTAACCTCAGATTTCCGCCGAAGGTGGTTTAAAATTGAAAATTAAATTTTACTTAGAAACTAAGACTCGGCAATAGCTCGTTTTTTCATAGCCATTGCTACTGCTTCCCCTAAATAATTATCAATTAAATGATGGGCTAGATAAATAAGTGGTGTTAGAAAAACGGCTACTAAAAACTTATAGGAATAGTTGACTACCCCAACTGCTAAAAATAGACTCATTGGCCATTGTGGAGGGCCTAAGACAAAAGCTATGTATAAAACCAAAAAGCTGTCTATAAATTGAGAAACAACGGTCGAGCCAGTTGCCCTTAACCAAACTTTTCCCTCATTGGTCATTTTTCGCAGTTGATGAAAAATCATGGCATCTATTACTTGTCCAACCAAAAAGGCAATAATTGAAGCTACAATAATCCATGCGCCTTGCCCGAAAATCGTAGCAAAAGCAGTTTGCATATTAGGAACTCCTTGCTCTGTATAACTACCCACCCAAAAATCTGCAGGCACTAAATGAATAGCTCCATAAATCATAAAAAAAGCATAACTAATCATGCCTACTCCAATATAGGATAGCATCTTTACGCCTCTTTTTCCAAAATATTCATTAATAATATCAGTCATAATGAAAACCACAGGCCAAAGTAGTACGCCTGCCGAAAGAGATAAAGAACCTTTATGTCCAAACAAATCCCAATCTAAAGAAGGAATGCCTACCGTTTTTTCAAAGGCAAAAATTTTCACGCCTACAAATTCTGCAATAATAGCATTGCAGACAAAAAAAGCACCTAATACGATGAAAAGTTTAGCGGGTTTGTTGTCTAGCAAATGATTTTTTTCTGAAGGTTTATTATCGGTAAGTTTGCTCATTATTTGAAAATTATAAATTAAGCGGATAAATTTTCTAGTGAGAAAGAAACATCAAAAATTATATTTGGTTTAGTTATTGGTAATTTGAAAGCGAAGTACTTTGAGCATTTTCAAAAACATTCTTATGTTTGTACCCGTAAACTTGAATAATTCTATTTATTTAGAAAAGAGAGGAGAGAGGTGAGAGAAGAGATGATTTAGTGTTAAACGATTTAGTTTTTCGTCGTTATTGCTAGATTTTGAGGTGCAAATCTTTATTCTCTACTTTCTCAGTGAAATGCTCTCTAATCTCTATTCTACTAAATAGTTACGAATAATTTTAATAATTATCAAAAATTAATATGGCAGAAGAAATTAAAAAAGGAAATCAATTAAATATTGAATTACCAGAAGAAGTAGCAGAAGGGATTTATTCTAATTTGGCAATTATTTCTCATTCCCAAACAGAATTTGTCTTGGATTTTGTACGATTAGTACCGAATGTTCCAAAAGCGAAGGTTAAATCTAGAATAATTTTAACACCAACCCATGCAAAAAGATTGTTGAAAGCTTTAGCAGATAATGTGCGAAAGTTTGAAGCACAGCATGGGCAAATACAGGATAAGGGAAAGCAACAAATACCGCCAATGAGTTTTAATACACCAACAGCGATGGCTTAAACAGTTATCGGTTGTCGGTTATCAGTTGTCGGTTTGACTGATAGATAATCAGAAAGAAAATTAATAATTTGAAAAGAAGTCAGATGTCAGACCGTTTATTACATAAACTGTCAGAAGTCAGATGTCAGACCGTTTATTACATAAACTGTCAGAAGTCAGATTTAAAACAGACAGGTCATTGATTGTCAGTGTTTTACCCCTGCATCATCTGACTTCTGACAGAAAATGAAATTTTCGGTCTGACTTCTGACCTCTAAAAAATATCAATTATTTAGCTGATGCGCTATTTTAGATAAACAGCTAAAAAACTGATAATTACGTGTCGGACACCTCAAAGGTGTCCGACACGTTTGACTGTTCCTTTATCAATTTTTCACCTGATGTTCTATTGTTTAATGCCACAAATTTAATTTATTATATTTTGCCTGACTATCAAAATCTGTATTCTAATACTTAATTTGAATTGTGAACCATTGGAATAAGCTGCTTATAAAGGCCATTACGCTTGTTTGACTATGTAAAGCTAATGTGAACATAGGAGATAGAAAATCCGAATGTTGATAGCGCTTACATATTATTATTGTTCGCAACTAGCATTATTTTATACAGTATAATTTGACCACTTTTATTCAAGTAAATTCCCAAAATTTTAAGATAAATGATTGCTCGTTTAGATAAAATATTAACGATTGGTTTTTGCCTACTCTGGGCTGTTTTTATTTTTATTGACTATTTGTATTATCATCCAAACTATGCTGTCTCTCTGGAATATTTTCAGTATTTTGATACGGTAATAATATTGTCCCTTATTGGAGCTGCTGTTTATTGGGTAATTAATATAAAAAAATTAGATGTATTCCTAAACTATTTAACGAATGGGGTAGGATTATACCTTCTTTTTATGTTGACTTGTGCAGTTATTATCTGGACACATTATGCTAAAATTAGTCAAGAAACGCTTGATTTCCTAAGTGGACTTACCTATCTAGGTAAGATTAGTGCTATTTTACTAGCCTGCTATTTTATGGTGGCCGTAAATTATGTTTTGGGCGATTTTATATTCAATAAATTTTTTAGCGTTTCTTTTAAAGCAAGCGTTACACGTCTGGTGAAATTAGGACTTGGTATTACCTTATATTGTTTGTTTTTTACCATTATTGCAGCCTTGGGTTTATTTAAAATGTATGTAATTCTTCCCTTGCTAATTTTGATATTAGCTATTGGGTGGAAAGCTGCCATCGCATTTATTAAAGCTACGCTCTTAAAGCCACTTATCGCCCCGCAAGAACTAAATGTCATTGGATTTACTAGTTTTTTTATAGTATTAATATTTGTTAGTTTAAATGTTCTAGCGAATGTAAGGCCCTTTCCATTTGGGTTTGACGCATTAGCCCTTTACTTAAATGTACCAAATTTAATTAGTCAACAAGGTGCCTTAATTGATGGTTTTTCACCTTACTATTGGTCTATCTTTATGGCAAGCGGACAAACTGCTTTTAACATGGTAGAAATGTCTATTGCTTTGTCTGCTGGAGGCGGTATCTTGAGCTTATTTGCTATTTATGAAATTACTAGAAAATGGCTAGATGTTAATTTTTCTTTCTTGATTACACTACTCTTTTACAGTCTACCTTTGATTAATTATCAATCATTTAGAGATGCTAAAATAGATTTAGGCTTACTTTTTACACTTTCGATTGCTTTTTTAGTTCTAATTAGGTGGCTTTCATTAGAGAATAAAGAGGCATTTGTGAAAAAGATAATACCTGAATCTAAACAAAAGAAAAAAATAATTAAAGGTAAGAATAAATCAAAAAATGTGCAGACAGAAGTCGTCGTGAGAAAAGAAGGCTTTTTGGCGAATAAAGTTTCAGCATCCAATCAGTTGATTATCATCCTTGGCATACTCACTGGCTTAGCATTAGGTATAAAACTAACGGCTTTACTCTTTATATTCGCTGTTTTGACTGTTTTTTCTTTTGTCAAAGGGGGAACAATTGGTTTTGTGGCAAATTTTGCATTGACCATCTTTATAATACTAATAGGGGAATTAGATACTTCTTTAAGAGCGTATCATTTTGGAGTAGCAAATTTGCAATGGGTAATGTTATTGTTAGGCCTTATTAGCTTGGGATATGTGTGGTATACGAAAAGGCAACAATTTATTAGCTTAATTAGTATTGCCGCCATTTATATAGCATTTATTGCTTTAATTTATGCTCCTTGGCCAATAAAGAATTATGCTGAAACAGGTACATTTTCTATCGAAACAATAACTGGAGCACGATAATTTTCTCTAATTTAATTGATGATTGTCTAACATTTTTCTGTCTTAAGAAATGAAATTTTATTAAAATGAAAATTATTAATAGCATTAATTGCAAAACGCTTCTTAGCTTATTCGTATTTGGAATATGTTTCTTTAATGGGGAGATTGCTTATGCTTTTCAACAAGATACAACTAGTAATAATCAAACGGTATTAGAATCTGCTAATAAAATAGAAATTTCATCTGATGTCAGAGAGGAGTTACATCGCTATATAGGCTATGAAGAACTGCTACCAAGGTATCTTTCTTTGCCCTATGACATCATTATGAATACTAATATAGCAGGTCCATTTATTGACATAGGTTTCTTTTTTTTATTATTCTTCCCGATATTTTTACTATTTGGGCTAAAAAATAAATTACTAAAGGTACTTACGGCGCTACTAATGATTCTTTTTTTAATTATTAGTATACCTACAGGCTATCGGTCCAATAAAATCCTAGCTGTTAATCAAGTCGAAACAACAATTGCTATAGAATTGAGCCAAATAACTTTTCTAGAAGCACCAGCTGTTTATTTAAAATTGCATATTACTCGATTAGCAAATTCAATTTACCAATCACTTCACACTAACATTATACAAGTGTATTCTGGAGAAGGTGACGCTATTACTTATACTATCGTATTTTTTCTATTCTTACTGACTTTTTTCTTATTGGCTAATAGATTAAAAAATGCTTCAGTAGGCAAACAAATGCTTAGTTACTTCTTTTTAATGTATGGCTTTTTGTGGTTACTATTGGGAGCAGGAGTGATTTGGTACGGTATATTTATGCTCCCTATTGGATTGATTTTAATTGGAGTTGGTGCATTAAAAAATAGTCAGTCTTCCAAACTCCTAAAATATACTTTCTTAACATTAAGTACGATGTGGATTGTTAGTTCAACGGCTTATCGGTTTGCTAATTACCCACTTCCTTTATCCCCAAAAGAAATTAGTGAAGGATTTGATCAAGCTAAATATAATACAAGTGCGATTCACCAAGGCCCGCTAATGTATGGTTTGGGAATAGCGGATAAGTCTAGACTAATGGAAGTGCTTTTTCCTCAATATGAACCTGTTTTAAGACGAATCAATAGTAATCCAGAAGCAAAGGTCTATAGAATTGGTACTTATTTTAATTATTTTATTGATA
>JBGCFJ010001155.1:0-6097 GCA_045106885.1 Saprospiraceae bacterium | reverse complement strand
GGCAATTTCTCACTAGGTAATTTTTCAATACTCACTTTTTCGATTTGTTGAAATTGCTCAGCAATCGTTGGTAAATGATTAATCTTTTCTAAATAAGCTTCAAATAATGGCTTTTCTAATTGATTGAGGCTATCAGGCTTTGGATAGCGTTTATTGAGTTGCTGTAAAGCTTTTAATTGAATATCGCTAAAGCATTTTCGATATTTTAATTGCTGATTTTTTAAGGCAAATAAAGCAGTTCTGCGCTCATCATCAATAGATTGTTGAATGCGTTGAATTTGGTCATCAGCTTCGTGCTGACAACTAGCACATAATGGATATTGTTTTTTGAGGGCTCGTAATTTTTCGACTCGCTTTTGTTTGTCACCAACAGGGGGGACATTAAATACTTGGGGATGAAAAGTAGCTTCTATTTGATTGAGATGTTCTCTGATTTTGTAAAATAAATCACCTTCTATTTGGGAGACTTCGCTCGTAATTCGGCGATAAGTCGCCAATTGCTTTAAATAATTATATAAGTCAGTTGGTGAGGTTCTCTTTAAATCTGTTTTATCTAAGTGGGCTAAAATGGATGGTACTTGCCCAATTTCTTTGAGTTGTTGGTCTTGGAATAAAATATTATCAATTAACTTAAAAAATTTATAATAAGTCACTTTATAATTCGCCTCAAAATAAGCCAGTTTTTCTGCATCCTTCGCCACTCTTGCCAATTCCTTTTGGTATTTATTTTGCAAATCATAATGCTGTTGGGCAATGCGCAACATCAAAGCATTATCGACTTGTCCTTTATCCTTTCCTCGTTGATAATTTTCGCAATTTCGTTTCATGTCAATCGCTTCTCTCAATAAAGCCAAAAATGCTTCTTCTGTCTGGTATTGATTCCCATTTTTTCGGAATTCTTGTAAATTATACAATCTTTCGTCAAAATAAGGTTGAGTAATAGCCACATTTAATTTATGAGATTCAGGTAGAGAATAGGCAGATTTATAGCGCATGACCACCAAATAAGGATGTTGCTTAAAGCGAGACAAACGACTTGGACGGTCTTTTAGTTGAGCTTCTGTTACGGTTGAATTAACTTGTAAATCAGACCAAATATTTCCCTTAAACGTTTTGACTAAGGGTTGAAAATCCCATTTAATTTGATAAATCGAAGCAGAATGTATGCGGTATTCAAAATCTTCATTGCCAGGCAAAATAGGAATGGTAAATTCAGAAACAATTTTTCCTCTGTATTTATCCTCAAAAAAATCTTGTGCTTTCCGCATTACACTAGCTATACCGGGGTTTTGAAAAACCCGATTGGCTAGTATCTTATTCACACTAGAAGAAATCTGATAAGCGACTTCTAGCAATTGATTCTTTTTAATGGCTTCAATTTTAGCTTTAGCTTCCAAACCTCTACCATTTAATTCTTCATCCGTAATACGGTCAATTATTTTACCTTGATTTCGGGGAACTTGAAAAGATTTAGAATTATTAATATCAAAAGCATAGAGTGGAAAATCTATCATATCATTTTCCTGCTTTGGATTCGGTAATTGCAGGGAGAAATAAAGGGATTCAACCATGTCAAAATTCCGAATACCCGTTTGTTTCCGTTCTTCTTTAGTCAAGTTTTCGGGATTGAATAATTCTAAGGTTTTATCTTCATTAATCAAATAAACTGCAACGGAATTATAATGATATTCTGGAGAGAATTGTTCTTGACTCTCCCAAGTGCCAACGGGAGCAGCATGAATGCCAATGTTTTGAGCGATTAAGCATAAGGGGCTAACTAATTGAAGTAGAAGTAAAAACAAATAACGATAATTCAGCATAGACGAATGATTGCATGGGTTTAGGTTTATAGAACGAAAAAAATGAGTAGAGTTGCATTTTAGGTACGCCTTTTTTTTGAATTGTTTTTAAGGAAATGTAGATGGACATTTGGTTGCGTCATTAAATTCAACGATATTTAAGTTTTGTAAAATAGTTTTGGTTATTTTTAAAACAAGTAATTTACATAACATTTTTGTAAGTTTTCAAGGTGTCGACGAATTTATTCGTCGTCTACTTATATGAATTGCAACGAATGAATTCGTCGGTACGTTAAAGCGAATCGTATTGAGTACTTACACATTTTTTAACTTAGAAATATTAATTAGACGACCCATTTAGGGGATAGTATAGCAAATGAAGAAAGAATTCAATATTACAGGATGGTGTAATCCCGATGTGCATTACATGGCTGATATATCTCAGAAATTATCTCAAACAGTTGCTATGATTGAACGGGGTAAGTATTTTATCATTAATCGTCCTCGACAATATGGTAAAACTACGCTATTGGAGATGGTCGATACAACGTTGAATGCTTCTAGTGATTGGCTAATTTTAAATATTAGTTTTGAGGGGATTGGTAGTGAAGTATTTGAACAAGAGGAATCATTTTGTACTACTTTTTTAGAGTTATTAGCTAATCAATTAGGTAATTTTAAAGAAGCAACGCTGACTGGGTTTTTATTAGAAAAGATAGGTCAGTCTATTAACTTGGCTATACTCTCCAAAATAATTACCGAATTTATACAAAATACGCCACAAAAAATTGTTTTATTAATTGATGAAGTAGATAAAAGCAGCAATAATCAGTTGTTTTTAGATTTTTTGGGGATACTGAGAGCGAAGTTTTTAAAACGACATTTAGTCACCCAAGCTACTTTCCATTCAGTTATTTTAACAGGGATTCACGATATAAAAACCCTGAAATTAAAATTAGGCACAGAAGCCGAGGCAAAACTGAATAGTCCTTGGAATATTGCAACAGACTATAAAGTGGACATGAGTCTACAAATTGCTGAGATTGAACCTATGCTTACTGCTTATGCAAAAGATAGTCAACTTCAGATAGAAGCGACTAAAGTGGCGAGTCAAATTTTTTATTATACAAATGGGTATCCTTTTTTGGTGAGTAATTTGTGTAAAATATTTGATGAAGAAATTTTACTAGAAAAAGAGGCGCAAACATTAACGGTAGCAGATATAACAGAAGCAGCAAAACGATTAATTCAGCGAACGAATGCCAATTTTGATAGCCTTAAAAAGAACCTACAAAACCATAAAGAGCTCTATGATTTAGTTTATGATGTTATTATCAATGCAAAACCTTTTCCTTTTAATTTACATGACCCAATTATTGAATTGGGGTTAATTTATGGTGTCTTTAAGAGAGATAATGCCGTTGGGCAAGTTTTACAAATTCACAATAGGATTTACGCAGAAATTATTTATGAATTTATGAGCCTGAAATTGATGCGGTCGATACAAACAAACGATTATAGTTTTCAAGGAAATTATATTCAAGAAGGGAATCATCTCAATATGGAAAAGGTATTATTAAACTTTCAAGCATTTATTAAAAGTCAATATAGGAAAGCGGATAGAACTTTTGTAGAAACGCAAGGACGATTATTGTTTTTAGCTTTTTTGAAACCTATTTTAAATGGTGCTGGTTTTGCCTTTAAAGAGCCTCAAATTTCAGAAGAGAAGAGATTGGATATAGCGGTCAGTTTTTATCAATTTAAATACCTGATTGAACTAAAATTATGGCGTGGAAAAGTAGCTCACGAAAAAGGATTAACCCAATTAACAGATTATTTAGAAAGAGAAAATCAGCCTATTAGCTATCTTATTATCTTTGACCATCGAGTTAAGAAATCATGGGAAAAACAATGGTTAAATAGAGGAACTAAAAAGATTTTTGCTGTTTGGGTATAAAATCAACTAATTCCGCCCTAGGACAACGTTTAAAAACAGAAATATCATCTACGAGTATATTACCTGGATAAGGTACGTAAATATTTTTAGCATAATAAGCTTCTATAATTAGGTAATCGTAGGTTTCTTTAGGAAAGACCTCAAATTTATACGATTCCCAATCGGTATGACTAATCGCTTTAGATTCACATAATAACTGACTTTTTTCACAAAAAGATTTGCCACCATAAACCCGTAAGCGAACGGGAATATTATAATTAACATAGCTTTTGGAGTGGGCTAATTGGACCGTAAAAGAATAACACTCTTTGGCTTCCATTGGACTAGTTAGTCGTTGACCAATGACTTCATAAGACCCATCATGCCGAGTGATTAAACCTACATAAGTTTCTCCATCATAAGGTTCTAAATAAACACCCCAAAAACCTGGTAAAATATCGGGTGTAGACCCTTTTTTGCAGCTATGCCATCTTTGCGGCATCGTCGCATCCTGCGGTTCATCCTCAAAAGAAGCATTCTCCAAGCGAATATCTTGGGCAAAGGAGAAAAAGGGGAGACCAATAAGTAAGAATATAATCGTTGGTTTCATTAATAAAATGAATAAATGAATAAATGGGAAAATGAGTAAATAACTAGATGAAAAAATGATTAAATATGGTCGATAATTTTGAGCGATTTCAATTGTTTTAAGCTTTTGTTGCTCGATATTTATTCATTTAATCATTTTCACATCTACTCATTGAGAACTTATGAATATGCCCAAAAATAACCATTTTTTACTTGCCAATTCAATGCTAGTTTTTGATAAAAACGTCAATAACCTTTCATTAACCCAGATAAGCTAGAAAAAATGTTAATTTTGCAGTTAGAAAAATGTAAGGTAATGAGTCTAATAAGATGATAAGTCCTCGCTTATTAGCTCATAGCCTCATCAACTCATAACCTCTTTTAACTCATAACCTTTTAAAATTCATGTCTGATTTACTAGGTAAATCTTCCGCTAAGCGGGCCAAACCAAATTATGCTTATTCCATTGTCAGTGTAGCATTGGTTTTATTTTTATTGGGATTTTTTGGTTTAATTTTATTACAAACCCAGCGATTAATTGACATCTTCAAAGAGCGGGTGACGGTACTGATTGAAATTGAACCAGGAGCGGACTCTTTGTCGGTAATGACCTTGAAGCAGGATTTGGAGGCGATGGATTATACCAAAAAAGAAAGCATTCAATATATTTCAAAGGAGGAAGCTATCCGTGATTTGCAACAAGATTTTGGGGAAGATTTTATGGCATTAGATTTACCCAATCCATTGTACAACGTTATTACGTTTAATGTACAATCAAAATTTATGGAATCTGATTTATTAAGTCAGATTAAGAAAAACTTTAAGACAAGAGCTTACGTAAACGATGTATATTACCAAGAAGGCTTGGTGAATATTATTGCTAAGAATATGAAAAAAATGAGTTGGTTTGCCCTTGGGTTTAGCCTACTTTTTCTAGTAGTAGCCATTACTTTGATACATAACACCATTCGATTAGCTCTTTATTCCAACCGTTTTTTAATTAAAAATATGGAATTAGTAGGTGCTTCATGGGGTTTTATCAGTCGACCATATATTCGAAAAAGTATCTGGCATGGCATTTTGAGCGCAATATTGGCGATAGGTGCTTTAGTTTTAGTACTTTTGCTCGCGCAAAGAGAAATCGAAGAATTAAAAGCATTACAAGACATAGCAAGTTCGCTTATTTTATTTGCTACTTTACTGATATTAGGGATGTTGATAAGTGGCGTCAGTACTTGGCATGTTATTAATAAATATTTGAAAATGCGCTTGGATGATTTGTATTAAGAATAAAATTGTTTTATTGTTAAGATTGTTTTATTGTTGTTGGAACACCTATTCAAACAACAATATATCAAATAAAACGATGCAACAGTTATTATTTAGTCAAATAGGTCTGTAGCCTTAATAGCACCATATATAATTAAATTTTAATTTTTTGAATTAGTTGGTTAGATAGTATGCTGTTTATTTGGTTATTATATAACCTCATAACCTCATAACCATATAACCTCATTACCTTAAATTACAATGAGTAAAGCCAAAAAAAAGGTTTCCCCAAAGAAAAAAGCAGGAGCAAATAAACAAACAGTAAGCGCTACGACCACTGCACCCAAAAAGAGACTTCAACCGACTCGGTCTAGAAAGAAATCGAGTGTAGCAACTATACCAAAAGAACCCTTAATTTTTGGGAAACAAAACTATATTTGGATGGGCATTGGCTTTGGTTTGATTGCTTTAGGCATGCTTTTGATGAGTGGTGGTTCAATGCCTA